>JBMFVL010000012.1:0-30750 GCA_049966015.1 Thermoplasmata archaeon
TGTCAACCAGCCGATCGTTGCGGTTCAATGAAACTCCACTCGGTGGAGGGGAGACCAGCAACAAGCCCATTCCGTCATGGAGGGGTAGTTGACTGAAAGATTTTAGGAATTTAGCACTAAAAGTTAAAGTATTTTACATTGTTGTATATAATTGTTGGATATGGAAATTACCTTTCTAGGCACAGGTGGGAGTTATCCTACAAAATTCAGGAATGTACCTGCTATTGCAGTTCAGGTAAAAGAGGATTTGCTGTTGTTCGATTGCGGGGAAGGCACCCAGAGGCAGTTCATGCAGTCTAATGTAAGCTTTATGAAAGTTAAAAAAATTTTTATAACTCATTTTCACGGTGATCATTTTTTAGGTTTGCCTGGTTTGTTACAGACCATGTCCTTTAACAACAGAACAGACCCGTTAGAAATATATGGGCCAGAAGGCATAGAAAAATTACTTGAGGAAATTTTTAGCTTGGGGTTTTGGAAACCTTCCTTCAAAATTATGGCTAAAGCCATAGTGCCAAACGAACCATTGCAATTCAGGGGGTATAGCGTATCTGCAGAACTTGCTGAACATATAGTTACAGATTATGCATACAAAGTTAAAGAAGAGGACCGGAGAGGGCATTTCGACACTGAAAAATGTAAAGCCCTTGGAATAAAAGGAAAAGATTTTTCATATTTGGAATCCAATGGTTTCATTATTAAAAATGACAGAAAAATATTGTTGGGTGATGTTACAGGCAATACAATAGTGGGTAAATCTCTAGTATATACGGGTGATACCGTTCCTTCGGATAGGATTGCTAAATTTTCCAACAATGTGGATGTTCTCATTCATGAAGCGAGTGTAACAAAAGACCTGGAAAATAAAGCCAATGAATATGGGCACAGCAGTTCTTCCCAGGCAGCGGAAATTGCGGTAAAAGCCAATGCAAAGCATCTGATACTTACCCATATAAGCCCTCGCTATGAGGATGCTACCCCATTGCTTGAGGATGCGCAAACCATTATGAGAAACACCAAGCTTGCCGAGGATTTTTTAGTATATGTTTTTTAATAATAAAAGCTATTTATACAATAACGTTTATTAATAAGCTTTAACATTATCGTAGATAAAGGAGGTGCTATTAATGGTTGAAGCGTATTGTGTTAAATGCAAGAAGAAGGTGCAGATAAAGGACCCACAGAATATTACAATGAAGAATGGAAGGCCCGCTGTAAGGGGCAAGTGCCCAGTCTGTGGTACTACAGTACAAAGAATAGGCAAGGCATAAATCTTTAGTTCCATACCTTTTTTTTTATTTTATTTCTTTTCCTTTTAGAATAACTTTTTTAATATGGGTCTTGCCTATTTCGTAAAAGAGATCCGTATAGGTTTTTGTGTTTAGAATTATTAAATCCATGCTTTTCCCCTCTTTTACGCTTCCTACTTCCCGGTCCATTCCTATAGCCATGGCTGCATTGATTGTAACACCTCTCAGTGCTTCTTCCATAGTCATTTTCATTTTATAAACAGCCAGCCATAATAAGAATTCATGATTAGATATCATGCAATTTGGATTAAAATCTGACCCTATTGCTATTGGCATATTCAATTCCCTCATTGCCTGGATATCCGGAGTTGAATCGATAAATGAGGAAAATATTGTCCCTGGCAATATTACGGGGACTACATTCTTTTTGCTCATTTCGCTCAGGGCCTCTTTCGGTGTTTTTAGCAGATGGTCTGCGGATATTGCATTTACTTCTGCAGCGATTAGCCCACCGTGGCTATCTGAAAACTCATCTGCATGTATTTTAGGGATTAAGCCGTACTTTCTGCCCTCTTCCAATATTTCTTTTGAATCTTCTTCGTTGAAATACCCTTTTTCACAGAACACATCGATGAATTTAGCCATTTTGTTTTTTGCTATTTCAGGTATGAGAGATTTTACCAAAGAAACATATTCACCATAACTTTTTTCAGGTGGTATTGCATGTGCACCTAGAAAGGTAGGTACAATTTTTACCAATGAATAGGTAGAATTGTTAATGGTATTAAGCATTTTGAATTCATCCTCTTTATTCAACCCATAGCCACTTTTTATTTCTACTGTACCTACACCGTTGTATGCGAATTCTTTAAGCCTTTTTGATAACAGGGAATTCAATCTATATTCCGTTGCATGTCTTGTTGCCCTGACTGTTTTTAAAATTCCTCCCCCCATCTCAGCTATTTTGGTATAGGAATATCCTTTGATCTTCATAACCAGTTCATTAGCTCTGTTCCCATCAAAAACCATATGGGTATGGGGATCTACAAAAGCAGGCATGACTGAATATTTGCTTGCATTGATTATCGTTGCATTTTCATTTAAATTGATGTTTGTAATGTTTTCCATTGGGCCATATGAAAGGATTTTTCCTTCAACCCCTGCTATATAGGCGTTTTCTATTATTGTAAAGTTTTCATCCATTGTAAGAAGTTGGGATATATTTCTGATGATAAAATCTGCCCTGTCCATATGTATCACAACTTGCTTATCTCTTCCTTTATGTTTTCAAGCTCTACTTCCTTGGTTTTAAGTGTTTGCTCCAGACGCTTTAGCTCTTCTTCTTTTGCTTTTAAAGCATTTTCCTTATCGGTAAATATTGCATTCATGGATTCTTCACGTTGGGATAACACAGCTTCCTGATCTTTTAAGGACAATTGTTTAGCTGCAATCATTTCCTCTTTCTTTTTAATCATTTCTTCTTTTTCCATTATAGATTTTTCTTTGTTTTCAATAAACTCTTTGATATTATCCAATTCCTCTTTGGTCTTCGTTAACATTTTTTCTTGCAGATTTAGTTTATTCTGATTTTTTTCAAGGTCTTCTTTCATTCTGTTCAGAACATTGCTTTCTTTGTCAAGTTCTTCTCTCTTGGTTTTGTATTCCAGTTCCAATTTTTCTTTAAGCATTGCCAGTTCTTTTTCCTTTTTTTCCAGGGATTCCTGCCTTATTTTCAAGTCCTGTGTTAATTTGGAAAGTTCTTTGCTTTTCGCTTCTATGCTCTCCTTTTCTTTTTGTATTTCTTCTATTTTAAGGCTAATTGCCTTGCTGTTTTCAGTTAAAAGGCGTTCCTTTGTGCTCAATTCCCTTTCCTTGTCTAAAAGGTCTTTCATATCCTTGACAATGGTATTGCGCCTAGACTCAATTTCCATTGTAAGCTTGTTTTTCTTTATTTCAAATGCATTTTCTCTTTCTATAATGTCATTTTCCAATTTCTTGAGTTCTTCTTCTTTGTCAGAAATTGCCTTTTGCTTTTCAGATAACTCACTATAGGATTTGGAGAGATTATTTTCTTTATTGTTAAGATCACTCTCTTTTTTTGAAAGTTCCTCTTCTTTCTGCTTTAATTGGTTCTCTTTATTGTTTAGCAAATTTTCCCTGTATGCAATATCAGATTCTTTGCTTTTAATTGATTCCTCCATTGCCTTTAATTTGCTTTCCTGCTCTGAAACATCATGCTCCCTTTTCGACAGGGCTTTACTTTTTTCTTCAACACTTTTTAAACCATCATCAATTTCTTTACTTTTGTCATTTAGCACGTCCATTTCTTTTCTTACGTATTCCCTTAAATTCAAAAGGTCCTGGTATTCTTTTGAAACTCTATCCATATACTCTTTGATCGCAGCGTTTGAACGTTTAATGGCATCTTCTTCCAGTTTTAACCTTTCTTTGTCTTTAGCTATTTTTTCTTTTTCTGTTTTTATTGTTAATAATTCAGCTTCAATGTTTTTCTTCTCTTCTGCTAAATCTTCCACCATGCTTTTAAGGTGCTTCTCCTCTTCCATCATTTTTTCCATTTTTTTTGAAATTTCAGCTTCCCTTGCCTGCATGGTTTCAGTTTCCATTTTCAATATACCTTCTTTATGGTAAAACTCCATTTCCTTTCTTGAAAGTTCATCCTCCTTTATTTTGAGTTCATTTTCTTTAACGACTAGTCTATGCTCGAGTTCAGACAAATCTTCAAGCTTGGCTCGAATTTCATCTTTGCCAATGCTATTTTTCTCAGATTCTTTTTTTAGATCGCTTAATAATATTTCCATTTGTTTTTTTTCTTCTGCTAGCTTTGCAGCAGCTTCTTCAATTTCCTTTTCTTTTTTGTATAATGCATCCATTTTTTTGTTAATCTCAAGTTCTTTTAAGCCCATCTTTTTGTTTTCAATTGTTGATTTGATATCGCTTTTTTCTTGAGATGGTTGTGTTTCCGGTTTGTTATTTATATCAGAGAACCTTTTTAGCAAGATTCCAGTCTGATCCTTTAGCAGTTTTATTTCATTTTTCAAAGTAAAAATATAGTCATAGATGTTTTTCACATCTTCGTTTTCTTCATTATCTTTCTTTGATTCCTCGTTTCTATTTTCTTTTGAAGACGTTTCCTTTTCAGTTTCTTCATTATCTAGAGATATGTAATTCCACCAGTATCCTTCAATATTTGGTAATAAATAATCGATATATTTTTTGATAACATCACTCGGTATTGTTGTGCTGGAAGGATAATTTATGGAATATAGCGATGCGGTACCTTTACCTTTAAACATTCCGGATGTAATTTTTTTGAGCGCAATAATTCCGATGTAATTATTTTGTGCATCTTCATAGTAAGCTATTTTGGGTATACCTTTTTCAAAAAAAATTGTGCCGTTTAAAGAGGTACTTTTTTCTTCATAATTCCATACTAGAAAACCATTGAATGATGGCTCAGTGGTCTGCACAAGCAAATCTTCAATGTTTTCCGATAATACATTGGTTCTGTATAAAAGTTTGCCACTAGAATTTATAGGCAGATAAGTTTTCATAGTTAATATAAAGAAAGTTTTAATATATAATAGTAAAGAGGGTTTTGCAAGGGGGAGTGGAATAATATTGGTTAGTAATTAGTTAGTCTTCATCCCTGAGTATACTTCTCAATACTTTTTCCGCTTCCTGCTGGAACTCCTCTATGGTTCCTTCGTTTATAAGCAATCTATCCGACATTGTTATTATGTTCCCCAATCCATAATCAAGTTCCCTGCGATCCCTTTTTACCAGTTCGTCTGTGAAGTCAGGGTCATCATTTCTATCTCTAGTCAAAATCCTTTGATACCTTGTATTCGGGGAAGAATATATGGCTACTACTTCTAAAATTCCTGCAAAATGATGCTTGAATATATTGAGCTCGGCTTCACCCCTTATCCCTTCAATAATGGTATTCTTTTCTGTTACTCTGTCGAGTACCCTTTTGGCCCATATTCCTGGATCATGGTCATGTCTCTCTTTACTTGCAAATTCACCTACTGTCTGCGCATTTATGGGAAGATTCCTTTTTTTCATTTCCTCTCTCACCAAATCCCCCATTTTGATGACGCTTAATCCCATTTTGATGCCAACCTTAAGGAATTCGTCCTTTCCTGAGCCAGGCATTCCTGCTAAAATTATTACTTTCATATTAAACCAAGTAATTTAGTTTTTACACATATTTAAGAGTTATTTACTTTTTGTTGCTAACCCTATTCTAAAATTTTGGAGTTTTAATGCATTTGGAATGATAATACCAGATATATCATAAAAACAATTAAAGGGGTTGTATCATTAAAAATATTTTTGATATTAAAAAAGGGCAATTAAAAATGTCCAGTGTTGGGAGGCATCGGTGGACTTTGTTGAACCATTGGTTGTTGCGTCCCGTATCTTATCATGTTATCAAATTTCATGTATGCTAGCAAAGGTAAAATGGCGCCTATTACTACACCTGTTATGATAGATACTATCCCAATCATAAGTTGTCTATTTTTATGCCCAGCGTAATTTTTAGCGTCGATATCTTTGTTTATCCTGAGTAACCACACTGCAAATATAATATCTATTATACCCAGTATTGGACCTAATATATCCATAACTAATATGGTAAGTATCCATATTACACCGATAACGATAAGCACAACAGCGCCCAGTTTATTGAATGTTTTTATGGTAGAAGCTTCAGGAGGGACCTGCGCATAACCCATTTGCTGTTGGGGTATACCAGTGCTTGGAGATGCCATGTAAGGTTGTGCGTAAGTGTTATTTTGGACAGCCTGGGGTGTGAATAATGGCTGGGCTGGCTGGGCTAGCTGTGGATTTTGTGGTGTATTGCTTACTACTGGTTGTGGAGAAAAGGAAGCGTTGTAAGATGTACTCGGTGTTTGTGTTACTATAGGCTGTGGAGATGTATTCACAGGAGTATTGGCAGATAAACTTGCACCGCAACTTTTACAAAATAAAGCAGTATCCTCATTTGGAGTACCGCATTTTGTACAATATTTCATTTGATCACTATAATGGAGCAGTGTATATCCTTTTATAAATATTGCTATTAAATTTTTGGTCTAAAAATTGACGAAAACTCCGATGAAATTGCTCCGTGTAACTTTGGTATAATTTGATAAAAGAGCGGTTTTTCTGCTTAAATTGATAATATAAAAATATTAATTTAATTGTTCTTTTATTTTTTCCATATGTTCATTAAAAATGTTTTAGATCGATAGTAATTTAATAAATCAATAGATAAAAATATTAATATTTTATAAACAAAAAATTAATAAATGAATACATGCTAAGACAACTGATGTAAAATGAGAAGTTTTGAAACATTTAAAATAAAAAAAAGGTTGATAGAAGTTATTAATAAGATGGGTTTTACTGAACCTACAGAAGTACAATCACTTGCAATACCGCAAATACTTGAAGGAAAGGATATATTTGTAAGAGCTAAGACAGGAACGGGTAAAACACTTTCCTTTCTTTTACCAATTATTGAAAAAATAGAAAAAGAGGAGTTGGGGGCATTGATTGTGTTGCCCACACGTGAGTTGGCTCTCCAGGTTGTTGAGATTTCTACAGAAATAGGAAAAACAATGGGAATAAAGAGTACTGTTGTATATGGAGGGGTTTCTATCAGTGCACAGATCAAAGAAATAAGGTACAATACTAACATAGTTGTGGGAACGCCGGGGCGAATTCTTGATTTAATGAGGAGAAATTCATTAGATCTACAAAAAATAAGATTTCTGGTTCTTGATGAAGTTGATACCATGCTGGATATGGGGTTTATAGATGATGTGGAAACCATTATAAAAGCTACACCTAAGCAAAGGCAGATGATAATGTTGTCCGCAACAATTCCACAAAAAATTAAAACCATTGCCAACAAATATTCTAAAAATATAGTAACGCTAGAAGTTGGTCCACAGGAAAACCTTATTGTGGATTCCATTCAGAATACATATACAATAACAAGCCATTCATCAAAAATATCAACCCTGTTTGCATACATAGAAGAATTCAAACCCAGTAAAGCGATAATATTTACTAGAACGCAGAGATATGCTAATTTGCTCCATAGGGCGGTGAATGAGCAGTTCAAAAATGCCATGATTTTGCATGGTGGTATGACCCAGGCCAAAAGGGAAAATTCAATTAATAAATTTAAGGAAATGGATAATGGTTTTCTCATATCTACAAATGTTGCTGCAAGGGGGCTTGATATTGACAATATAAGCACAATAATAAATTTTGATGCACCTGAAGACCCTGTTTACTATGTTCATAGAGTGGGAAGATCGGCAAGAATGGGAAAGGACGGAATTGCCTTTACCATATTCGAAACAAGCCAGCAGGATATGATAAAAGATATTGAAAAATATTCTGGAGCCACTTTATCTTTTGTGAAAATTAACGATGAAAAATTCAAAAATGTGAGTTTATCAAACAAAACCTACCATGATACCGATAGAAGAGAGGGGCATTATAGGAGGGAAGGCAATTATAGAAGGAAGGATAATTTTAGGGGATACAACAGGAAAGAAGGCAGTGGTTATAGAAAAGATAGGGTACATAATAACCATAAGCCAAGGAATTTCAATAAAAAGACTGATCATTAAAGCAGACATTTTATCCAGTAACTTTCCAGTTTACAGGTGTATTTCATAAATCATTTACATAGTAAGTCATCTAAAGTTTATCTTCATGACGATGTATAATCGGTATAGGAAAAGACCTTGGACAAAAACGTTTTCTATCATATGGATAACAATACGAAATTGAATATAAAAGAGGTCAGAACCATTGTAGAAAATAATCTAAAAGATTTGGACATAGAAGGACCAGCAAGGATTGCATCTGCTAGTTTTCCTCAGGGTTACTGGACAGTAATTGCAGTATATTCAAGAGATATTGAACTAGGGGATAAAAAACAGAAAGTAAGCGTAATGTCTGGATTGTTTATAAATGATAACACTGGAAAAGTTGAGAAATTTGTGGAAAATCTAGCATAGAGCTACTTTTCATTATCGGACTAATAATAACTCAAATACAAATAGATGGGGGATTCAGGATTATAGAGACCTAGGCCTTAATAGATAGAGAGGCAGAGCGCAATTACATTAGAAATGTGTTGCCTAATGGATTGAAACCAGAACAACTTGGGTTTGTATCTTACGGAGAAATACCTGTTTCAATTCCAGAATCTTCATCTCGTAAATTGCATGAATCCATTACTTTTAAGAAACTAACTTTGTATGGAGTTACCGTTCATGAACCTGAATTCATAATCTTAGATAATATAGATTTTCCAGTAATTATTGGTGTTGAAGTGCTTCAAACCATGAAAATCATGCTAGACTTCAAACCAGATACATTAAGATTTTAAATATGCTAAAGTTTATTTTTTGAAACCCAAACAAACATATGGAAAAAGCATAAATTAAATTCAACGACATATTAAAGAATAAATCAAAGACCATAAAAGAATACTTGTTGAAATTTCTAAAACATGAATGTAAATCGACAAATTTTATAAATTATCCCCAAAAAAAAGATGGGTCTGTGCAGATTTGAACTGCAGTCACAGCGTCCCGAACGCCATAGGATGGACCAAGCTACCCCACAGACCCTTTAGCTAAATACACAAAATAGATTTTAAAATATATATTTATACCTTGTTTTTTTGAAAAATTTCACTTTCAACCGAAAACCTTTGAAGAGCGTTCTTCTTTAGAGTATACCTCTTTCTTAAATCCTTGCCGTTTTGGTGTATACCTTTTGCCGAACATGCAATTCTCGCATAGTTCCTCAGGTGTAGTGGCGTATTTAAGCAACAATCCGCAATGGAATTTCTGCCCCATCTTGTATGCTTTTTCATGTGTGCGATAGCATAGAGATAACCTGTTTTTTGCCGGTAACCCTATGGAATCTATCAGCGGATGTCTCAGATAGTTGGTTATTTTCCTTACTTCACCATAATTTTTTTTCATTTCTTTGTATGATCTATTGAACTTATCTATGTATTTAACATCTAGTTTTATGAAATAAATACACTGTTCCTTTACTGGAACATTCGTTTCATCATAAGCCTCTTCTTTATCCATTATTAATCCCCTCTCCATAGCAATTAAAAAGCACAACTGTTTTTCAATTTACACATATACATTATATATTGGTACTATATGCTATATAAAATCATTCATACTTTTTTCAAATTGTATATTTATCCCTTAGGGGATATCTTATCAACGTTCATATAAGGCTGCAGTACTTTGGGAACCCTTACACTGCCATCTTGTTCTTGATTGTTTTCTATAATCGCAACGATTGCCCTGCCTATTGCAACTGCCGTGCTGTTAAGAGTGTATACATAACGCATTGTATTGTTTTTATCAACATACTTTACGTTCAACCTTCTTGCCTGATAATCCGTGCATAATGAACATGATGCCATTTCCCTGTACTTGCCCTGCCCTGGAAGGTAAGCTTCCAGATCATATTTCTTTGCTGCTGATGGCCCGAGATCACCTGTGCATATATTTATGATCCTATAGGGGATCTCCAATCCCTGGAAAATCGTTTCTACCATTTTTATAAGGTGTTCATGTTCTTCTTCCCCTTTTTCAGGGAGTGTAAACTTGAACATTTCTATTTTGTCAAACTGATGTACACGGAATATACCCTTGGTATCTTTTCCATGGGCACCTGCCTCTGTTCTGAAGCAAGAAGAGAAACCGAAGTACCACCGCGGTAAATCACTATATTTGAACACTTCATCCATATGCATGGCACCTAGTGGAACTTCAGCCGTACCTACTAAAAATAAATCTTCGTTTTCAATTTTGTAAACATCGTTTCTTCCTGTTGGAAGAAACCCTGTGCCGAACAAACTTCTTTCCCTTACCAGAACAGGAGGAATGATTGGTATAAAATTATTTTTTATTAGCAGGTTAGATACATAGTTAATTAATGCAAATTCCATCATTACTGCTTCATTCTTTAAATAGTAAAACCTTGCACCAGATACCTTGCTTGCCCTTTCTACATCAACAATATCTAGTTTTGTTGCGATATCGATATGGTCTTTAGGATTGAAGTTGTACTTCGGGACCTCTTTCCATGTTCTAACAACCACGCTGCAACTTTCATCAATTCCTGCAGGAGCTGTTGGATGGGGAATGTTTGGCAAAAGGCTGAGAAGGTAATTCCTTTCCTGCTCTTTTTCTTTTATAGATGATTCTAGACCATCAATCTCTTTGGCTATGGTATCACTTTCGGATATAAGCTTTTCCTTCTCACCTTCCTGGGCTTTGGCTATTTTTAAGGAATATTCGTTTTTTTCTTTTCTTTTTTTGCCTAGTTGGGTTGTCAAGGTACGCCATTCTTTGTCAATTTTTAAGAAGGAATCTAATACTGAAACATCTGCTCCTCTTTTTTGTAAAGCTTCTCTGACCATTTCGGGATTTTCCCTTATCAATTTTACGTCTATCATTTTAAGCACACCCAGTTGTTGCACCACATTGCGGACATGTATAACAGGTACCTGATTTTATCATTACTGTTCCACAGACAGGGCATGTTGTTGAAGATTCAATTGTTGCTTTTTCTTCTTTGTTACTCATAAAATAATCTATCTTCTTTATTTGGGTTTCGTTTTTCTTTTCATTCTTCAGGTCTTGCTCAGATGGTTTCTTAAGCCCGAGCTCCTCTAACTCTTCTGGTGTCAAGAATTTATATGCAAGCCATCTTGCAACGTAATCAGTAATGCTTGTAGTGAATGGGATCTGTTTATTAGAGGTTGCACCAGCTGGTTCATAACGGGTATTTAACAGTTTAGTGCATATATCCTTTAACGGGACACCATATTGCAATGAGATTGAGAAAAGAGTAGCGAAAGAATCAACCAAACCGGAAAGTGTTGAACCTTCCTTTGAAACAACAAGGAATATTTCACCGGGTTTGCCATCAGGATATAATCCTACAGTTATATAACCTTCCTGTTCACCCACCCTGAATTTGTGTGTTATAGCAGACCTTTCATCAGGGAGCCTGAGCCTTGTAGTTAATTTTCTGGATTCCGCTTTTGATTCTTTGTTCCTCAGAGGCTGGATATTTTTGGAATTGTCTCTGTATATTGCAATGGATTTAAGCCCACGCTTCCATGCTTCTAGATAAATTTTTTCTACGTCATCGACCGTTGACTCTTCCTGCATGTTTACAGTTTTGGATATTGCACCGCTTATGAAAGGTTGAACTGCTTCCATCATTTTCACGTGGGACATTGCAGATAACACGCGTTTGCCGTTTTGGGGCTTTAGAGCGCAATCAAATATCGGAAGATCGCTTTCTTTGATGTATGGGGCGCCTTCTATTGTACCTTTATCCTGTATAAATTTCAAAATTTCATCTATTTCATTTGGTTTGTAATTCAGGGAAGATAGTGCATCGCTTACGCATTTTGTAACGAATTTGATAACGCTTCCATCTACCATCCATTTATACTTTATCAAACTTAGATCCGGTTCTATACCAGTTGTATCACAATCCATGAGGAGACCGATTGTACCAGTAGGTGCTATTGCAGATATTTGCGCGTTCCTAAATCCGTATATTTTACCTTGCCGGATAACATTGTTCCACAATTCTACGGCCACTCTAGACAATTTTTGTGCATTTTCTTTCGATGCCCTTAAGGATTTAGCTACTCCATAGTGCATTTCCATGACCTCTAAAAAGCTTTCACGGTTTTTAGGGTACTCTTCGAATGGACCCATTCTTTTGGCCCAGTATATGGAGGTCAGATACCCTTCTGCACTTAATACCGCAGATATTGCAGAAGCTAGAACACGGCCTTCATCGCTATCATATGGCAACCCCATTGACATTAGCAATGCTCCCAGGTTGGCATACCCTATACCAAGTGACCTGAATTTATGGCTATTTTTAGTTATTAACTCAGTGGGATAAGAGGACATATCCACAATGATCTCCATTGCAGTTATCATGATATCTACAACATGTTTGAACATCTCGATATCAAAGGAACCGTTTTTGAGGAATTTGAGGAGATTTAACGAAGCCAAATTGCACGCAGTATTATCCAGAAACATGTATTCAGAACATGGGTTAGAGGCGTTGATCCTACCGCTTGCCTTGCATGTATGCCATTTGTTGATTGTTGTATCAAATTGTACACCTGGATCACCACATTTCCATGCACTTTCAGCCATCATACGGAACAAATCCCTTGCTTTGTATTTATCACATACCTCATGTGTGGTAACATATCTGGTTTCCCATATACCGTCATCCAGTACCCTATCCATAAATTCGTCCGTTACCCTTACACTATTGTTGCTATTCTGGAAAAATACGCTGTAATAAGCACTTTTTGGATTTGAAGTATCCATCGTGTTTTCATACCCTGCTTCAATCATCACCTTTACCTTTTCTTCCTCTATAACCTTGGCGTTGATGAAGTCCACTATATCAGGGTGGTCGATATTTAATATAACCATTTTAGCTGCTCTTCTTGTTTTACCACCTGATTTGATAACACCTGCAAACGCATCAAACCCTTTCATAAAACTCACAGGACCGCTTGCAACTCCGCCTGTGCTCAATTTCTCTTTTGATGATCGCAAATTAGACAGATTTGTTCCTGTGCCAGAACCACCTTTAAACAACATTCCTTCAGTATAATTAAGCTCTAGGATTGATTTCATGGAGTCTTCAACGCTGTTTATGAAACATGCTGAACATTGCGGATGCTCTTCTACTCCTACATTAAACCATACAGGAGAATTAAAAGCTGCAATTTGATGGAGCAGGATATACCTAAGCTCATTTATAAAGATTTTGTATTCCTCCTCGTTTAGGTAATCATGAGATTTACCGAAGTCAGCAATTGTCATTACAACCCTTTCGATCATTTGTTTTACACTGTTCTCCCTAACCTTGGTTTTTTTGTCTATGTGAAAATATTTGCTGGATGCAATGTTTAGTGCTATCTGGCTCCATTCCTTCGGAGCCTCGATATCCTTTTGTTCAAAAACAATTTTATTGTCTCCTGAATATAGCCTAGCATCCCTTTTTACCCATTCTACTGTATCATAAGGATTTTCTCCTTCTTTTACAAAATACCTTTTTAATGGCATGTGAAAAAATTCTATTTGCTCCATAAAGCTCACCTAAAAATCAGATTTTATAACAAATAGAAGTATAAAACGCTTTTTAATGTCTTTTGTTATTTTTTTTTATTTTCTATCCATTGCCAGTATGTATAGTTTTTAAAGGGGGAATATTTGCAAAAAGAGGGAAAATATTAAGAAAGGTTTTAGATATTATATGTGTATGAATGATAATTGCATATTTTGCAAAATAATAAACAAGCAGACAAATGCATATGTTGTATACGAAACAAGTGATGTTATTTCTTTTTTGGATATCAACCCCATTACCAAAGGGCATTTGTTAGTGGTTCCAAAAAAACATTACGAACGCTTTGTAGATATTCCACAGAATGATTTGACCTCTATATTCAAGGTGATTCATATTTTATGTGGTAAAGTAGAGAAGAAACTTTCAGATAATTACAATATAGGAATGAACCAAGGGGAATACGCTGGGCAGATTATTCCACATATACATTTTCATGTGATACCTAGATACCCCGGTGAAACAGAAAAGTTTCCTTCTAGACATAAATTAAATGATACAGAAGCCCGGGAAATTGTAAAACTTCTTACGGAGGATTAAATGTACAGAAAGCGTACCAAAGACCCTGTAGAAGGGATTCCTTACGTAGAAGAGTTTTCTTCTGGTTTGGTTGTCATCTCCCCGGATAAAAAAGTTCTGATTATAAAAGATGCACTTGAACAGAGATGGTGCCTGCCTAAGGGGCATATTGAAAAAGGAGAGACACCGGAGGAAGCTGCTATTCGTGAAACAAGGGAGGAGGCAGGGATATTAGTAAAAAAGGTTTTAGATAAAATTGATGATATAGAATATTCATATTATGACCCTGATAAGAATCTTAACGTAAAGAAGCATGTGGTGTATTATTTAGCAGAAGGGAACGGGAATATTAAGTTAGAGAATTTTTTTGATGACGGTAAATGGGCAGAACCTTCAGAAGCAATAGAGCTTATTACTACAGATTTAGAAAAGAAGGTTTTGGAATTGGCTTTGAAAAAAATTTAATTTTTATTGGCAATGTATATTTATATGTAACATATCCTTTTCACACATGAACTACGGTAACCAAAAAAATGGAGTTGTGTTATGGTTTACAGGACTGCCCGCTTCAGGAAAGACTACACTTGGAAAGGCAGTACAGTCTATTCTGAGGCTGAACAATATACAGGTAGAATTACTTGACGGGGATGAAGTTAGACAGGGGATAAGTTTTGATTTAGGTTTCTCTAAGGAAGATAGGGAAAAACATGCAAAGAGGGTAGTTTATATTTCAAAACTCCTTGAACGCAACGGGGTTTTTGTCATCGTAACGTTGATTTCTCCGTATAAGGAAACGAGGGAATACGCCCGGAAAAATTTGCAGAATTTTGTTGAAATACATGTTAAGGCACCTGTAGAGGTATGCATAAAACGTGATCCAAAAGGGCTATACAAAAAAGCACTTAGTGGAGAGATCCATCATTTTACAGGGATAGATGACCCTTACGAGGAACCTGAAAATCCAGAGTTGATTATAGAAACCTCTAAGTACAGCATTGATCAGTGTGTAGGTCAAATATTACATTACCTTAAAATAAGGGAGTTTATACCTAAGTAACCTTTCTTGATTTTGCCCAGTTAGCTATAGCGTCTCTAGCTAATCTTGCTGCGATAGCTGCAGTGTTTCCGTTGTCATAAGGTGGTGAAACTTCTGTTACGTCGAATCCCACAAGGTTTTCACCTGCGTATTTTATGATTTTCTTTACTAGATAGGGGCTTAGACCGAATGGTTCTGGAGTGCCGGTACCAGGAGCATAGGCAGGATCAATACCATCGATATCTACAGTGATGTATATTTTTTCTCCTTTGAGATTTTTGAAAAAGGAATCTTCCCATAGATTTTTTTCATCTTCAAGTATCTGGTAAGAAGGGATATAATGAAATCCAAGTTTTTTGGCATCTTCCCATTCCTCTTTGCATATTGACCTCGTTCCTACAGCCATAACATTGTTTTTTCCCACGTGGTCAAAAATCCGTCTCATAACGCATGCATGGTTATATTTGTTGTTTTCGTATTGGTCTCTGAAATCGAGATGAGCATCGATTGCTAGAACATATATATCCTCTTCATATGAATCAATTATTGGAATGGTTATTGAATGGTCCCCGCCAAAGGTAATCGGTATTTTTTGGTCTTTAAGTATTTGGCTCATCGTTTTTCTTACTTCTTCGTACATTTCTTCACTGCTTCCAAATTGCCTGAAGTTTCCAAGATCATGGACATTGAGCAATGCTAGATCAACATCGTAATCAAAGAGCCATGTTTCAAAATTCCAAGAAACATCCCTTATCTGGTCAGGGGCAAACCTTGAACCGGGCCTATAAGAGGAGGTCATATCAAAGGGATTACCCATAACGACAATATCCGCTTCTTCGTAACTTGCATTGCTATCCGCAAATTTCAAAAGAGATAAATCAAACATATTTAACCCATTGCCAATAATCAATTAAAAGTATATAATATGTATTTTTCTAAAAAATTGACGTTATTTGGCTGTTGTATTGCGTATTAATTATTATTGCTTTCTTTTTCATCTTTCTTCTGGGATATCATGGACTTGGCCTTAGAAATTCCATAGGGTGTTAACGAATAAACCTCTTTTTTTGTGCTATATCCTACTACAAAATGTTCTTCGCTGTGCACCAATCTTTTTTGGACGAGCTTATTCAGCAGGATAGACAATCTGTTGGGGTTTTCTTTTAATCTGCGAGCCATACTTGTAGTTGTCAATTTATCTGGAGCTTCGTAAGACTCCAAAGTGGTTTGGTTTTCTAATAGATATACTAGTATTTTTTCAGATAGCTCCTGCATTTTTCTCTCGTCCATTGATAAAATAAATGTTAAGTTCGTATATATTATACTTTTGGGGTAAATAACGCGAAAATAATATATAGTAGGACCATGAGAGTCACTGCTCGTATAGCTTTCTCCTGTATTCTCCGTACTTATCTTCAGGTGAAAACTTAACAGGTATTATTTCTATCGTCTTGACTTTGCAGTTCACACAAATCAATTCCAGTGTATACTTTCCGCAGGATGGACATCTTCTCATTTTGGAATGTGTCATTTTAATCCCTTGATATAGACATTATTGCATTCTGATGCTTCATCAAAGCGGTTAATTTAGCATTGATCTTTTTAAGCAAATTTTCAGTTTCTTTGTAATCATCACTTTTTAAAGATATTCTGTATTTACCTCCTCCTATGTACCTTATGTCAGCATCAGGAGCCAATGGTACTATTTCTGAAAAAAGGTTTTTGATTCTTACAATACCATCATCAGTGAAGAATTGCAACGAAATAGTCTCTGATATTTTTATTTTAGCAATGGATATATTCTTTTCAGCGATATTTTTCATGGATTCGAGAACGTTTTTATCCTTTACAATTTCGCTTACCTTTTCAAAATTTGTTATCAACATTTCAAAAGCGTTGTATAAATTACCATATGCCTCAGATAATTTTGAAATCAATTCACCTTTATCTTTCTCCGATAATTTTGATTCCTGGGCAACTATTTCCATCCACTTTACAGCTTTTTTGCTATTTTTCCATTCTGTGATTTTTTCCCTTCTTTGATGGGGGGATATTTGTTTTAAAGATAGGTCTATGTGCCTGTTAGAGACATCTATTTTTATAACTTTACAGACTATTTTCTGACCTTCCCTTACGTAATCCCTTATGTATTTTACCCATCCAGTGGATACTTCAGCGATGTGTATAAATCCTTCTTTGTTAGAATAATCCTCAAGCTCTACAAAAGCACCGTAATCTTTTACCCTTTTTACATTACAAATAACCAGTTCTCCTACTTCGGGATAAGAATCGTCTTTTTTCTCCTCCTCACTCATAATTACTCCAACTCAGATATGTCACCATCTATTTTGGCCACACCACCTGTAGGTGTAGCAATTGTAGCACCGCATACGTTACACTTTACAAGAGAGGTTGCCCTTCTAAATACAATCATTTCGTTGGAACAGTCTTTACATTTTACTTTGATAAAAGAATTTTTCATAGAATAACACCTCATACAATTTCGACTTTTTTAGCTCTGAAGGATGGCCTTTGGTAACTTTTGTTGCATTCAGTACATTTATACTTTAAATTGGCCCTTTTTGTGGGCTTTTCTCTACCCTTTGGTTGAGGCCTGGGGAATCCACCATATCCACTTGTAGCACGTCTGAACCTTCTTTGACCCCACTTAAGTTCAGATGCCTTTCTTTTTTTTACCCTGTCAACTTCTTGTTCAGTATGCTTTTTGCAGTATGGACAGTACGCTTTAATCGTTTTAGGAATCTTCATTAAAATCGCCTTTGGTTTACTCTTCTTTCTGTATCTTTTCCCTTGATATTTTTATTCCATTGGATGTTATGATTAAATAGGTATTCTTCATTGCTGCCACGTCCCCATTTACATCTGCCACTATTTTTTTGATGTCCGCAACCAGTTTTTTGTATAATGTCTCATCTTCTTTTATAGATGAAATATCAACAATCATTATGTTCCCATTGTACAGTTCTCTGCTTATAATGCTGATATCATCGTATTTATCAACATCCATCATTTTTATTAAACCATTTCCACCGATCTCGTCACTCTTGTAATCGCTCAGGTCTATAAAATCCTCTTTAAGATCGCTAAACGATGATGCCTGGTACTTTTTGTGATGAAGCAATTCTACCATAAATACACCTACACTATGTTAATCATTATTTGTATTTTAATTTTTTCTATAGGGTGCCGATGTATGTCTTCATATAGAAACTCTCGTTTACTTGCTTGTCCCAAGGTCTCTAACATTATATAATTTACATGGAAGCTATTGGGAGAGTGGTAGTGGGTAGGATTTATAGCAATAATATATAACTAGACCATATGAAAAACAAACTAGCCAGTTTTTGAGAAATGTAGAGGGTTATTTAATTGACAAACTTGATTCTAGTATACTACTGCATTTAGAATAAAAAATTATGTGTTTTTGTTTCATAGGATTTTTAGAGGAGTATACAAAAATCTTAAACAAACTAACAGGGGTTTATTTCTTTGCTTGATATAAAGAGGTTTATTATATTTTTAAGCTCTTTAGCACATTCACACGTATCTGCAAATTCTTTCATAAATTGTTCTTCATTTGTGTTAATTGGTTTACGGTGGTAGTTATTATAATCCATAGGTATATTGAATTTACTTAATAGGTCATTTCCAGCACATCCAATAATCCATCCTTCAAGTATTTCTTCCAATTCAATGATAACTTTACAGTTATCATTTTTATAAATATAAACAGTAAAATGATATCTCTCACATTTTCTTACTTCTTTTAAATACCCATTATCCTTTGAAGGATTTAATGAACCCGGATCTTCATCGATGATCCCAACAACACATTTAGTCGATTTTCCTACGGATTTTAAGACCTTGAATTTCCCATCTGCTACAATATAACTCTTTCTTCCAAACCCTAGGGAGGTTATTAACAACCCATCACGCTTTCCTTCGACATATATACAATCAGTACAAGACAAGACAGAGCACCTTTTATATAAATTTGTCTAGATTAAGGAATATGTCCATGCCTTCACCACCTTTTTCGTTGAATATACGGGCAATGTCACTTTCCTCCATTTTTTTTACTTTGGTTATATCTTTATCCATATAGGTGACAAAAATGCTTAAATCCTTTTTTTGCGCTTTTTCTATTATTGGATTTATCATATACGGGTTATGGGTAGTAAGGAAAAATTGGTTAGTTTTGTCGAGGGATATCATTTCAGCAAGTGTTTTGGTGTAATAGGGAAATGCATATGCCTCAGGTTCATCAAAGATCATAATTGAATTTTCGTTTGATATTATGGCTATCATGTAAGAAAGGATTCTCAATATTGTATCAGACATTGTTTCTAATGGAAATTTTATTATGGATTCATCACTTAGCTCTTTTTGGAATTCTATTTGGTTGTCAAATGGGTCTATCACCAACTTTAAATTGATTTTTTTAACATAACTTGAAAAAAAACTGCGTATATCTTTATTTGTATGTAACAGCGTAATCATGTTGCCCCCACTGGGTGGTAATAGATAACTCGTTATAATTGCATGTTTGGATGTAAATGTATAATTGTTGAATTCCTTGAACTTATAGAATTTAAATTGCTGTAAATTTTCAAAAAACTTTTGGATAGGCTCACCCGGATTAAAGATTAAACCCCCATTTAGATTAGTAGAAAAATCTATACCATTATTATCCTTTATATTCAACATACCATCTTTAAAGAATACCTGGATTGTATCACCATAATCTATTTCAAATGGTTTTGTAACATCGTTATTATAAAAAAGATTGTATAAATATTTATACCTTATATAATCATACAATACAGTTTGTGTAGTGTTTCCAAAACCAAGCCAGGACAAAAAACCGATGGATTCCAATATGTTAGTTTTTCCAGTATTAGGTTCACCGATAAAAACATTGATCTTTGAACATTCAATGTTTATATCATCAATGGATTTGAAATGTTTAATATGTAAATTTTTTATAATTATTATCACCTTTTTTTAAATACAATATAATCACCTTCATTTAATATATAATTTGTTGTTAAATTATATTATTGACTTATTTTGGCATTTTTGCAATTTATAAAAGTTATGGATTTGTGTACGTAATGAATATAAGATAATGAGGTGTATCTAAGATATCGGGAAGATAAATATACAAAAGAAGATGTAGCTTTACCAAGGGGTTGTTAATATGGTTAATGAATATCATAATGTTATCACAGACGAAAAATTGAATGAGGCAATGTTGCAGGTAAATTCAGCGATTAAAAAAATAAAGATCGTTCCACCTGAATATAGTTCGTTGTATGTAATTGCTAGGGATGCATATGATATGGTTACGAATTATTTCAAAGATTCACAATATTTTAGGGATCATGGGGATCTTGTCAATGCCTTTGGTGCGTTGTACTATGCATATGGTTGGATTGATAGTTGTGTAAGGATGGGCCTTTTTGATGCAGGTGAAGACCATACCAATTTCACTTTGTTCAAATGAGATTTCATAAAAATTGTTCTAATCCTTTTTGGGGATTGCTTTTCTTACTGCGATGTGAAACCTTAACTTCATCTTTTTTTGTAGCTTCTTCATATGTTTCTATTACTTTTTTGTTATCTGTTGATAAATCTAGAAGCAGGGAGATCATGTCTAGATCCAATCCAGCCATTGCAGTAAAATTTTTTCTGAATTCTTCATTATTGGAATATAACCATTTGAACACAGAAAGCATATCCACTTTAAATTTTACTTTGGACATATGCAGATTCTTTGCCAGCAATACTATTTCCTCGATATTTCCTTCGTAATAATCTTTGTATTTTTTCAATATAAGGGGAAAAGATACATATTTTAGATGCCCTTTGTTTTTTTGAGTGTATAGTGTATATATCATCAGGTCATTGGCATATTTCCATAATCCATAATTTCTAGTAGATGATGCCCTTTTTATAAAAATATCTGCTTTGGAAATATTGTTATACGCTCTGTAGAGTGCATTCCCCTTTAAAACGTAAGGGATATTTTCATCTACCCAGTAAATTACTCTGTCAGGGGTTTCACCGATAGAATAATAATTTTTGTATATGGTATTTAGATTGCTATCATTAAACAGAGACATAATAAAATCACTTTCATTATGTTCTACATCTCGCTTTGATAACCCGGAAATAGATTGTGTTCCTATAGATGCTTGGAGGTCGTTTATGGCAGCTCTTGCATCACCATCTGCATTTTTGGCAATTTCATTTATTAGAGAAGCATTAATTTTTAGTTTTTCTTTCTCTTTTATCTTGTACAGAATATTTGTAATATCGTTAACACTTAGTCTACCGAGTGTAAATTCTTTGAGGTATTCTTTGTTTTTATATGCATAAAAAAATTGATTTTTCTTTCTTAATGCATATATATCATTAAGTGTAAGGATAACCGGTTGATCTCCATACCTGATTAAATCTACGATGGCACTTAATCCACCTTTATCATACAGGCTGTCTCCTTCATTGCTAGATAATTTAGAGATTATTTCATCTACCGATAATGGAACAGAATATTTTTTTATTAGGTTTTTGATCGCTTTTTTCAGTGAATTTTTCTTTCCATCCTTGACTGTATCGATGAAATAGTTTCTTTCTTTGGAAAAATCCTCCCCATTTACATTATTATCAACAAACAATTTTTTTATAGTATAAAACATGTCGTTGTAATCAATTTCTGATTCTATGTTGCTTCCCCCTTTTTCAAACCATATATCTGCTTCATCTACAAGGATTAGTTTTCTAGCACCTTCTTTATATGTCTCGTATTCACCTCTGTCCGTAAACATTCCATACTTTCCGCTTCGTTTTAATATAGTATTTACAATGTTTTTGTTTCTTGCAGTGCTTGGGTCCAGCAATATGACAGGCCAGTTGAAAGTATTGGCAAATGCCAGTGCCAAAGCAGTTTTTCCACAACCCGGAGGACCAATTAACATGATCGCTTTAGGACTCGGCTTTTCATTTTCCATCCAGATTTTAGCCCATTCTAGGAGATATTGTTTGATGCCTTCACTACCTACGAAGTCAGAGAAATTTGAAGGTATGAATTTAGAAGAATAAAGATCGTTCATAAGGGTATGCCCATCGTTATTCATAATAACAATCACCTTTATTAATTATAGTGTTTGCAGGTATTAAACTAGCACTATGCAAATGGGCATTAAACATACCATATGAATTTTCCCCCATTACGCTACCCCTTCTTCATAAATAATTCGAATATTTAACTATATACTCTTTACAAAGGTAATGTTTATATTTTTATATTTTGTTAGTTTTTCCTATCAAAAAATTAAACACACAAAAGAAAACATTAATTAGATGTAATTTCTATATTGTATAAAAGTGTTTAATCGTAAAAGGTGGGGATAAAAAATGGATGAAAAGGGTAGCGATGTAGGTGTAGGGGACGAAAAATCAGTGTATGATGTGCTCAGTGGATACGTTAATAAACTAAAGGAACAGGAAAAAAGCATTAATGAGAAAAATAGAGAATTGAATGAGAAAAGCGCTTTGCTAAAGGAGAAAGAAATGCAGGTATCCGCACTGGAAGAAAAACTCAAAAATGAACGTGAAAAAATTGAGGAAAGAGAGAAGAATGCTAAAAAATTGGAAGAGGAGAATGCTAAAAAAGCCACTGAACTTTCTTTAAAAGAACAGGAATTGCTAAAGAAAGAGAAAGAGCTTGATAGCATAAAAAATGATTATAATGTAAAAATAGAAAAGATTACAGAACTGGAAAAATCTTTCGAACAGTACATGGAGGATTTAAAAAGCAAATCCGAAGTTTTACATTCTAATTTATCAGAACTGGAGAATAGGGGCGATAGCATTTCTGCTTTGATGGTTAAGCTCCAAAATATTATTGAAGAAGGGGAAGCTTCAAACAAAAAGATTATGGAAATGGTTAATAATTATCAAAATTTCATAAATGATTATAAAAAATCAAATTCTGAGATCACTAATTTACATGGCAAATTTTCAGATTCTATAAAAAGTTTTAAAGAAATTGAAAGTAAATTTAAAAATTTCCATGAATCTGCACAGGATGTTATTAATGCACTGAAAACCAAATTGTCTAGCATTGAATCTTTGAAAACGGTGGAGCATGTTGTTGAAAAGCCATTAGAAACAAAAACCAAGGTTGAAGAAGTAAAGGAGGAAACGAAGATAGAGGACAAAACAGAAACCAAAGAGGTCATACCTGAAGTTATTGAGGCTGATGAATTCCCTTGTCCTAAATGTGGAACCATGTTGACTAAAGGGGCAGTTATGTGTTATGCCTGCGGTGCTGATTTGTCAGAATACCAGAAAAAAGCTGAACCAAAACCAGAAACGAAAGTAGAAGAACCGGATGAATTCCCTTGTCCTAAATGTGGAACCATGTTGACTAAAGGGGCCGTCATGTGCTACGCCTGTGGAGCCGAGATACCACCCAAGTAAATTGAAAGGAGGTTTGTATGGGAGCTGGGCTTTTTAAGGCACTAGAAATTCAGAAACAACTGCAGGAGAAAGCGAAGGCTATCTCCCAGCAGAAGAACGAAGCCCAGCAGGCATTGGACAACATAAAAAGCCTTATTGAAACATTAAAAAAGTTAGATATTGACACAAAAGAAATTTTGCCAATATACAGTGAAATTGAAAATTTTTTTAAAAATGGTAATTTTCAAGAAGTGATCTTTAGATGCAATACCCTGAATTCAGATATTATGGGAATTTTTAAGAACGAATATTCCAATTTAAAAGAACGTGTAAACCAAATTAATCTGATTTTAAAAAATTTAAAAAAAGAGGAGTTGATTACAGAGGAAGCTGATAAATCATTCAACGATGGGAAATATAAAGATTCGTTGCTGTTGATTCACGATTTGTTAGTTACTGGTAAAAATGAGATTTCTAAATATCTTGATTATAACATAAACAAGATTTCAGAAGACGAAAAAAACCTTACAGAGATTGATAAAGCCACTGTAAAAGGATTGAAGGACAATGTTAATGAAAAATTAAGTAGAGGGGAATTTGAAGAGGCAATAAACATATTGAAGAAAATTTACGGTATTGTATACAAAGAGGAATACATTAAAATCGGAGAATACAAAAACAAAATAGAGGATATTAGCAAGATAAAGAAAGAATTGGGTATAGAAGGTGGGATAACCGAGGTTGTTTCTTTTGATAGTGATCCTTTTTACAACCCCAAGGAAGTTGTAAGGGAATATGAAGACACATATGAAATTGCATACAAAGAAGTTACCAATAAACTGAAGGAATACCTGGAGGACGTTACTGCAAGATATGATATGGCAAGACAGGAAGGCATTGAGAGTGATATAATAGCCATATCCATAAAAAAAGCAAAGGAGTATCTAAAGGAGGAAGATGTTGTAGCAATTATTCCTCAACTTAAAATAGCGAATGCTGAGTTGAAAAAGGTTGTAATAAATAAGTTTGCTATTGAATTAGAAAAGATTAAGCCAGACCTTGTAACGGCTAGCCAGATGGGAATGAGTAATGCAGAGATCATATCGACCATTAATGAGGCAAGAACGTTGCTCCAGAAAGGTTCAATATCTGCCTCTTTTGAAAAACTCAGGGATACTAAAAACAAATTGAAATATATGTTATCTTCAGTGAAAGAACTGAGGGAGAAGGCTAAAGAGGTAGACACCATCATTAATTCTCTGAAAAGTTTGAATGTATCGGTTGAGGATCTTGTGCAGATGTATGATGATGCAATTTCTGCTATAAATCAGACCAATTTAACGTTAGGGGATGCTTTATTGAAAAAAGCTAAAGAAAAGGTGTGGGAATATTCGGAAAATACATTATTAAATATCATCGAGAAAGCTCAACAGACAGAGAGAGATGCTAAAATCTTGAGGATAAACACAGATTTGATAAGTGAGCAGATAAGGGAATTGACTGAATCTATTAGAAATAAGGATATTAAGAAATCCATTTTGCTAGCACGTTCACTCAAGATAGAAGAAGCAGAAATCATGAAGCATTTCTCTACAACTTTGACAGAAGAAGTGGGATCTATAATTTCAAAAATGGATAAAAACAAGCAAGCAGAATGGTTAAACAAAACAAATGAAGTAAAGGAACTACTGGATAAAGGGCAATATTCCGATGCCATAGAAAGGGCCAAAGCAATAAGGAATGAGTTAAATACACTTTATAAAAATGAGGGACCTCAATTTTTAGATGAACTAAAAAATGTAATAAATTTCATGAAAACACTGAAAATGGATACTTCCGCCTATGAATCTAGTTTTTCGCAGATCATGGATTTATACAATAAGGAATTGTATATAAATGCACATAGAAGTGCTGATGAACTCACCAATAAAATTCACAAAGAGGTATCAAAACATATAAGCAAGGAATTTACGCTTGCCAAAATTGCCGTTATAGAAGCAAAAAAGGTAGGGGTTAACGTAGAACAGTTCAAAAAAATGTTGGAAGAAGTTTCTCAACTAACAGAGAAAGGTAGCTATAAGGATGCAATGGACTTAATGATTAAGGTCAAGACTGAAGCGATAAAAGCAAGGGAATCAAACCAGCGTGCCATAGGTGAGATATCTAAAGTAGCTTCTATAATTTCAGATATAAAGAATTATGGAGTAAACGTACAACCATATGTTGCTAAGTTATATGAAGCAAAGGATTTTTTTGATAAAGGGGAATATGAAAAAAGTATTGCTTTGGCAAAAGAAATATACAATGATTCATTGAAGGACCTTAATACTCAAAAAATAAAAATCAAAATAAAAGAGTTTGATGACCGCATAAAAGAGATTTCCAATTATGGATTTGATGTTTCTAATCTTCAGGAGATTATGAACAATACTATGAAGCTTGTAGATGCATCGGATTATGACGGTGCGTTATCATCGGTGGATTGGGGATTGAAAGAAGCATATAAAATGATAAAAGAGGGGTTCCAGCAAAAATTAAGTGAATTAGAAAAAATCATAAATGAGTCTAAATTACAGGGGATTTATGTAGAGGATTCAGAAGAGAATATAAAAAATGCAAGAATTGCTTTAGAAAGCGGTCTGTATGACCAGTCATTGGAGATTATAAAACAAGAAGAGGAAAATATTAAAAATATCCGTAGTGAATATGAAGCGGCGAGTAATGCTTTGAAAAATACCAAGGATGTTATCAATAGCGCAGAGGCAATCGGTGTAAATGTAGATAACGCTAAATCAATGGTAATAAAGATCAATGACCTTATCAAGAACCGTATGTATAGGGAAGCCATTAGTTATTCTGATTCTACCATCAATCTTATTAAAAAACAGGCACTTTATCACGTAAATACAGTAATAGCAAGCCTGAGTAATCAGATTATGAAAGCTAAATCATCTGGGAGAAATACAGTTATTGCAGAAAACATGCATTCACGGGCATTGGCTGCCCTTTCTAAAGGGGATTTTCTTGAAGCTTTCAACTATGGTATGAGATGTGAAGGTGAACTTGAAACAGTAGAGCTCCAGTATTCTACAGCAACCGGAACGGTATCGTTAGCGGAAGCCAAGCTTAATGAAATAGAAAAGAGTGGTATAATGCTACCCCAGGCAAGAGCACTTTTAGATAAGGCAAAAGAGACCCTTATGCGCGGGGATTATTATAGTGCACTGGACTATGGAATTAAAGTCGGAGATAATATAAACGCAACAATAGAAAATGCTAAGAAAGCAGCGGCCATTTTGCAGAATGCTAGAGATAAGTTGACGGATTTGTATAAACTGGGTGTTAATATTGATAGTGCTGTAGAATATTACAACCGTGCCAAGGATGAAATGGGTAAGGGAAAATACGATGTTGTTATTGAATATTCCAATAAATGCACAGATGAGATAACGGTAATAATCAACAAGTTTTTATATAATACAGAAAATTATATTGATGAATTAATAAATCTAGCAGATGAATTTAAGCTTGATGCAACTTCAGGAAAACAATTGTACATTGAGGCAAAAAGTGTTTCTAACATGGGTAAATATGACCGTGCTTTGGAATTGTTTGACATTAGCAAAGAGCGGTTGGAAGCGTTATTAACTGACAAGCTTAATGAAGAACTTAATAATTTAAGGATAAAAGTAAAAAAATTTGCGGATGATGGAATAAATCTACCATTTTTAGAGAAGGATTTTGACGAATTAAAAACCATAATAGATAAAAAACAGATCAAGGAAGCTTTCCAGAAGTATAAAGAACTTGATGATAAAGTAAAGAAAGAAATAGGTAATGTAATAAAAACTGCCATTGATGAAATGAAAAGATACATCATGTTTACAGATAATGCCGGGATGGATGTAACAGAATACATGGAATTGATGACTCAGTACAACCAGAATTTATCAAATGGTTATTACGATGGGTTGTATAGCAGTATAATGCAGTCTACACAGAAACTTTTGGATACAATCCAGAAATATGTTTCTGATAAGTTAAATGAATTTTGGAATCAGATAGATTTTTCCAGAAAAGGTGGATATTCTGTAAAGGATGCTGAAGCTCTTTATGCTTCTGCTAAAACCAAATTCAAGGATAATAAATTTATGGAATCTTATGAAGATATCCAGAATGGTATGGCGATATTGCTGAAAAACATTGAAATGAAGAAAGAAATCATAAACCTGTCATTGATTGCAGAAGAAAAAATTAGAACGGCAAGCCATGAAGGAAAAGATGTTTCCAAAGCCATTGCTTTATTAGAATCCATTGAAAGTGCCCACCTGCAGGGTAAAACTGATAACTACCAGGAGATTGTAAATCAGCTTATGAACATTACAAATTATATTACGGATAAACCTGCAGTGGAGGAAAACCAGGAAAAGATATTGCAGGAGAACCTTACAGTTCATAAGAAGGAATTTATTTCAGGTACTGGTGATGGAGTTGAAAAATGTTTTGTATGCAAGGGGGTTATAAAGAAGGGGCTTCCATTAAAAAGATGCCCTACTTGCAATACGCCCTATCATGAACCGTGCATAGCCAGGGCAAAGAAGTGCCTTGTATGTAACGAACCATATTTATAGATTGTTTTTATAAAAATAAATATTGGTAGGAATTGAAGAATAATAATAATTAAAATGTTTAAAATACAGACAATTTACCATCTATCACTTTTTTGTATAGGTTTTTCATATTTTCTAGTTCGTCATTGGCAATAGCCTGGCAGTTAGAATAATATTTGGACTCCGGAACACCATCAGCCATTAACAATTGGATATAAGCTACCTGCGGATAATCAATGGGCTTGCCTATCTGGGATAATATTTTGACATATGCTTCTTTTATGTCACCCTTGCCTTCTTCTACGCATTTTTTTGCTATTTCGTTGGATACAAGGTTGTACAGTTTACCGACATGCGTTACAGAATTTTTTCCAGCAGCTGCTTCCAGACTCATTGGCCTAGAGGGGGTTATTAAACCATTTACACGGTTACCTCTTCCCACAGATCCATCGTCACCATTTTCCATTGATAGCCCGGTAACAGTTAGATAATAGATACCTTCGTCATAATTATCTGCTGTGTTTATGGCTATTGATAATTCCCTTTTAGTAAATTTGGATAGATAATCATGCAATTTTTCTTTGATTTCCTCTTTTGCAGATATGTAATGATCTTTGTCTGGTACATATTTGTCCACAAAAGCAAGAGCTATTGTTAGGTTTATTCTATCCTTTATTCTGTACCCCATTACTTTTACATCTTCACCTATTTCTTTATATTGCTTTGCCAATATTTCATTGATGTACCTTTCTGCTTTGTATACAATAGTCTCTGTTTCAGAAAAGGGAGCGAAACCTACACCGAAAGAGGTATCGTTAGAGAGCAATTTTTGGCTTTCGTATACACCCCTCAAATCAACGGATCCCTGACCTATCTTACAATCAATCGTGAATTGATCAAGGCTCAGGTGATTGCAAACGGACAACAAGTACTCTTCTGCGGCTTTCATGGCAATCCTTCTATAGGGTAATCTTTCACCGTTTACTGTGGTTGTAGCCCTGCCTACGAGCAGAATGTATATGGGTTCTAAAACTTCACCACCACCGAATTTAGGGGAAGATTGACCACCAACTATCTGTGTTTCATCTGTATTGTGGTGTAAAATCCTTCCGTATTTTTCAATATACATTTTGCTTAAGGCTCTGCTAACGCTTTCGGATATTCCGTCTGCAATGCTATCCGGATGCCCTATACCTTTTCTTTCTACCAATTCTACTTCTTGATTTTCAATAGGAATGCTATAAAGTTTTTCTATTTTTATGTTTCTTTCCATTTTAAATCCCTTTGAATTCATTAATAAAAAATTAGTATTAAATATTTTGTAGTTTTTTTAGAACAAATTTATAGAAGAAAAATCAATTTACACTAAATTTCCCTTGTAAATAAAGAATACATTACCTTGAACCCGTACAATCTTTTATGCAACATTCTTATTATTTCACCGTATTCAGTAGGAGTTTCCCATTCTATTGAAAAATCAAATTCACCTACTTCTGGCTTGAATCCCATGTTTTTCATTTCTTTTACTACATCTAAAGGCGCAATCCCTTCGCTGCTAAATTGGAATTTGACATATGTTTTCATTTTAGCTCCCTCAATTTTACATTATAATATAATTATTGCTCTCTTTTTAATACTTTTGCTTTTTTTATGTATTATAATACAACTTATGTATAGTGTACATGAGTACATAAAATTTAGGCATGTGTAAAAAATATTAAAAAAGATCTGTTGAGGTTCACATTCCAAACAGTTGTATATAGTCCCTCAATGTGTTAGAATATACCAATGCCATGGTAAATTCTTTGGTAAACCTATCATCAAAATTTCCATTTATCGATATGCCTTGCTGATCGTATTGCAAATAACCAATACTGTTTGATTTTGTTACAACATACGTAGGTTGGTGATCTGTAGGCACTTTAAAGGAATATTCTTGCCCGGCATACATCATTGTAACTGTATAATTATAGGATAACGAGCTCTTTAGAGCATTCATCCTCAATGACCCCATTACCATGTTATTTTCATATATTGTTGTATTTGGATTTATAAAAATATGCTCTCTATGTCCAGTGATGTTTATGTTGCTGCCATAGATGTATATATCATCCGGAACCATATTTTTTAATGGGGATGACAATTTCCATACAACTTTTGCGAATACTGGCAGGTTATTTTTTGAGGGATCTACCATATGTAGATTATCATCCATTATTGTCAACTTTCCACTTTTGTAATCATCCACCTTTTTATTTAGTAAAGCCAGGTTTTTATCAATGTTCATTATATCGTTCCATTGTTCTCTACTTAGCTTTGATTGTTTTGCCTGGTTTTTTAATATATTCTTTTGCTGTAAAAGCATTTCACCTTCTTTTATAACTTCTATGGCTTTAGAATCTTTTAATATAGACATGCTGTACAATTCGTACAGATCATTTAAAACCTTAACTCCCAAAATTTTAGGGATTAATTGAATAAAATTGTTAATTATTTTATTATTTTTATTAGTTCTGGCGTATGTGTTAAAAACCATCGAAATGTTTATATACTATTATTCCCTATGGGGTGTATT
>JBMFVL010000013.1:0-29120 GCA_049966015.1 Thermoplasmata archaeon
ATAGTTCTGAACATTGTTTAACAGATTGCAGAGTAGATTATTAACGTTACGCTTTCATCCCCTTGCCAAGTCAAGGGATCTTCCCGCTCACGTTAGATAAAAATATACAAAAATATTCAAAAAATAGTTAATATTCCCTCCATTTGTAATGACATTTGGTGCATTCAAAAATCTTTGTTTCAGGTTCATCCGCTGCCCTTGTTTGCCTTAATATCCAATAGGCGCTATTGTTACCACACTTGGGACATTCCACATCATTGGTAACTGGAAGAATGGATACATCATCCTCTACTACCGCAGTTTTTTTGTCTTTTGGTTTAGCAATTTTGTTTTTTGTTACATGAATTTCTTCTTTATGTTCCATTTCTTGGGTATATCCGCATTTAACATTTGCACATACCCACTGGTTGCCACTTGGCTTCATTATAGATCCACATTTTGGACAAAACATTATCTTAACCACCGTAAAGTATGGAATCTCATCATACGTATATAAAAATTTTGAGCGTTATTACAAAAACAAGTAAGAATAACAAAATATAAAATCTATAAAAGATATATTAAGTAACAATGACCTTAACTATACGTAAAGAAATGTGTTGGTGATATATTTTATGGGGATGCTCGATTCTTTGTTTACGAAGGAGAATAAAGCTCTATCCAAGGTGTATAAATTATTGGAAGAAGCTGACAGATTATATGCGCAGAGAGACCTACAAGGTGAAACAAAATCTCTTTATGACGCATATATGTTTATAAGAAACAATTATCAAGAGCTGTCTCAATATAAAGATAAATTAGTCCCAGCCATTGACCAAATAGCTTCCAAACTAATTTACCATACACAAAGATACGATATAGCAATACCTACATTGGAACTGGCTATAAATCTACAAACAAATGAACCAGTTGTATGGCTTCATTATGCGATTGCGCTGTCAAATTATCCTGATAAACTAGAACTTGCTTTACAAGCAATAAACAAGGCGTTGTCAATAAGCGTATCAAAAGAAGGTTTGGATATAACAGGGGATATATTGCTTAAAATGGGGAAAAAAGAGGAAGCGATCAATGCCTATTTAAAAGCACAGGATCTGGATACCGTTGGAAGTGTTTACATTGATAAAGCATATGCAACAGATCCCAACAATATAAAGGTCGCAGAATACAAGATCAAAATGTTGATGAAAGCAGGAAAAATCGATGACGCATCATTTGTACTTAATACCATAATAAATAAATATCTCGACAACGCTGACCTGTGGGTACTTAAAAGTGATATTGATGATATGAGGGGTTATACAGATGTTGCCATTGCATCTATTGATAAAGCTATATCATTATCCCCAGATAATCCTTCTTATTTTGTTAAAAAAGCCAATTTATATATAAAAAGAAAGAAATGGGAAGAGGCTTCCAACAATTACAACATAGCATTGGCTAAAAATCCTAATATAATTGAAGCTCTAGAAGGCAAAGCTATATGCATGAGCATGCTTAAAAACAATACTGAAGTTTTAAACATAAGGAGAAGAATATCAACAATAGATCCTTCTAATATAAATAACTGGAAGCAAAGAATGTTTGTTGCAAAATCCCTCAATGTTACAGAGGAAGTGAAGCTGTGCGCGGAGGCTATTTTAAGGCTAAATCCAACAGATTCTGATGCAATAAAAGAACTTGATAGCCTGAGAAAATCATCAAATATTTCCGAGATAAATGTTTCCAAGGAGGAAGTTAATGTTAGCGAAGCAACAAAATATGTCCCTTATACAACTGCAGATGTCCCTAAAATGGAAGAGGAACTTGCGCAAATGAAAAGCCAGGGGAACCAGGAAGAAGTTCTCAAAATAGCCAAAAATATTTTAGCAAATGCCCCCAACAACAAAACAGCTTTAATTGAATTGGGAAGGGGTTATATATTGAAAGGTGACATAAAAAATGGGCTTACCTATTTTGATAAATACCTATCATATTATCCTGATGACGAAAAAATTGCGATAGAAAGAATTACAATTTTATCTTCAACCGGGCAATATGAGGAAGCAATAAATGCCCTTAATGCAATCATTAGCAAAAAGGAGTCTAGCGAGCTATGGCTCCTCAAGGGTCAAACACTTGTTAATTATGCTGAATTCAGTCCTGCCAACAAGGAGAGGTTGTATAAAGAGGCAGAGCAGGCATATGACAACGGATTGAGATTGTATGGGCCATCGGTCCCTAAATTATTAGAAGAGAAGGCTAACCTATACCTTATAGAAGGAAAATATTATGATGCACTATCTGTCTATGAGCTGATCTCCTCTACCTCCACCAACAATATAGTTGCAATTGAAGGTATGGCAAAATGTTATTACGGCTTAAAAAATTACAACAAAGTGGTTGAAACGATTGACCATGCATTGCAGATATCTTCCGATAACGCAGAACTCTGGGTAATGAGGGGTGACTCGTTAACTGAACTGGGTAGATATGAAGATGCCTTGAATTCATATAAGGAAGCCATATTCCAGAAAGGGAATGATTTTAACTTAATAAAAAAAGTATTTACACTACAAATAAAAATAAACAAAAAAGATGAAGCAATAGAATCCATCAACAAATTGGTGGAATTAAACAAAACCCCCGAAAATTTAATGCTAAAAGGCGATCTGTTGATGCAGCTATCGAAATATGATGAAGCAATCAATGTATTCAATGAGTGCATAACAGCAAAGCCTGATTATATTGAAGCAAAAATAAAGATAGCAGAATGCATGGATATGGGTAAAAAGTATAAGGATCTTATTCCAGTATGCAAAGATATCCTTAAGGTAGACCCTAAAAACATCAAAATTTTAAATATTTATTCCAAAGCTCTTGCTGAAGAAGGGCAATACAAAGAATCTCTGAATGCAATAGATTCCCTGTTAGCAATCGATAGCAAAAATATAGAAGCAATTACCTTAAAATTGAATATCCTCAAAACTCTTGGAGACGAGAATGAATATCAAAAAACGATCGATGCACTTATTGACCTTAATCCAGATGATGAAAACGTTATCTCAACCAAAGTGCAGTTTCTTCTAAAAAATAAAAAATACGATGAAGCTGAAGAAGTCCTTAAAAAATTTTTAACCCTGAAACCCAACAATATGTTTGGATTGAAAAAATTGTTATATATTTACAAAATAAACAAAAAATGGGGCAGTGCATTGAATGTTGCTAACCAGATTTTAGTCCAGGAACCGGATAGTATAGAAGCGTTAGAAACAAAAGCCCTTGTTTTATCTGAAACTGGAAAATTCGATGAAGCAATGACATTCATAAACAATGAATTATCAAAAAATCCTAAAAACATAGCGTTGCTGGTAATCGGTGGAAATTTGCTATCTAGCAAATCTTTCAGGAATGAGGCAGAAATTTATTACCATAGAGCATTGGATGTTGACCCAAAAAACATAGAAGCATTTACTGGGTTAGCCAAGCTAAAAATGGCATCAAACAATCTGAAAGGTGCAAAGGAAATAGTATTAAATTCGTTAAATATTGACAAAAATAATGTGGCTTTGTTATCCATGCTAGGTGAAATCAATGAGCAATTAGGTATAATTACAGAAGCTATCGATGCATATAAAAAAGTGCTGGAAAAGGATGAAGACAATGCAGATATATCTGAAAGGTTAGCTGAACTTCTAAAAAATTCCGGTAAATACGAAGAAGCGTTAAAATATTATGATATGGCACTTAAAAGTGCACCATCAAAGGTGGATCTATTAACAGGAAAGGTTGAATGTTTGGAAAAAATGAAGAAGGATGAAGAAGCTATAGCAGTGTATGATAAATTGCTTGAAATCAACAAACAAGACAAATTTTTGTGGAACAACAAGGGATTGACCCTTTTAAGGTTAGGAAAACACAAAGAGGCTCTTATTTGCTTCGATAATGCCCTTTCATTAGACCCCAAACTTCAAAGTGCAATTGAAGGAAAGAAAGTAGCTGAGGAAAAGTCAGTAGAAGAAGTAGTTAAGGAATATTCAAGAAAAGTGTTAGATATTGAATTCCAAACAGGTAGACCATTGACAAAGCAGGAAATATTTTTAAAATGCGGTGTTCCCTTCAATGTGCTAGATAAGGTGGTTTCATACATAACAGGTATTGATAAAATTGATGTATTATCATTAAGTGACAAGGAAATAGAATCCTATGATGGTTTATCATTAGAACTGTTCAAATTTTTTGTTCAGAAAAAAGGTGTTGTTGTAGACCCTAGAAATATCAAGCTTTCTGAAATCACTGGGTATATGCCCAGGCTTTCTACTGAGGATGCCAAAAAATTACTAGCATATATAAAAGGGGTTATGAGCCTTGAAGATTCTCAAATACCTTTTCTGGAAGGGCTGGATGAATATTTAAGAAAAGCCTTGACGTTGAATAGAAGGCATAGTGATATCGTTTCATTAGCTGTTTTTCTTGAAATGGGTATATTGAAGGCAAGGGCTATTGATAAAGGTCTGAAGGTATTTGAAGCTGACAATCCTAATACACAGGAATCCCAGGTCGCTGTTGCTGTAGCTGTACAGAATACAAGCCCTGAGGAAGATGTGCCAATACAGCAACCAGGTGTACCCAGACCCCCTCCCACTCTTTTAGAAGGTGGAGGAAATAATGAAACTACAGTTCAAACTACAGTTCAAGAACAACCCTCTTTAAGGTGCGCTGTTTGCGGTGGTCCTGCAACTGTTATACATGATTGTGGTACTCCATTGTGTGACAACTGCATAACATTATACAACGGGAACTGCCCAAAATGTGGCTTGCCTGTAGTAAGGAATATATCCCCGGGAAATACAGACCAATCTAAAAGTTCGAAAAGAAAGAAAAAGAACCCTGTTATATTGAAAGTGGCACCGGGCATAATATCCCCCGGTGAGAAAGAAAAATAGCAAGATTCCATAAAACAAATACTAAAAGTTCAGTGGATTTTCTGTACTAATCCCTGGAGGTTTACACGGTTGGCATAACCCTTACCACAAAAATCAAAGTTGCATTTAACAATAGATAAAAATCTTAACCTACATATATGTAATAAGCTATACATTTTTACACAAAATATGCAAATAAAGTGGATGGTGCATAATCATGGAAACTAACCAATACCAAAATTTATACAACTATATTAAAAAATTAGGTAAAGTTGCAATAGCTTTTTCTGGTGGAGTAGATAGCAGTGTAATATCTAAAATTGCATATGATGGCTTAAAAGATAATGCTATAGCGATAACTGTTGCTTCTGAAAGTTTTTCTAGAAAATCCTTTATAAACGCAGTAAAAATAAGTTATGAAATAGGAATAAAGCATATTATTTTTAAAACAGACAAAACAAAAAGTGAAGAATATTCGAAAAACACCCTGTTAAGGTGTTATTATTGCAAAAAAATAGATTCTAGAATTTTAAAAAATTATGCTGCCAAAAATAACATACAATATATATGCGATGGTGTAAACATTGATGATCTGGGGGATTATAGGCCCGGGTTAAAAGCTACCGGAGAAGAAAACATCCTGCATCCCTTCGTTATTTACCACCTTACCAAAAATGATATCAGGAACATAGCTAGGGATCTGAGGCTATCAAATAGCAATATGCCCGCTGATTCCTGCCTGGCTAGTAGGTTATTGTACGGTGAGCAAGTTACATCAAAAAAATTAAGTCAAATAGCAGAAGCAGAAAATTTTCTGTTATCCATTGGGTTTTCTAATGTAAGGGTAAGGCTAAAGGATGGCGTAGCAAGGATTGAGCTCCCTAAAAATGAAATGCACAGGCTGTTAGAAGATAATAAATATGAACAGGTATCCAGTTATTTAAAAAGCATAGGATTTTCCTATGTTACATTGGATCTGGAAGGTCTTAGAAAAGGTGCCATTAATGCCAATACCAGATCATAACTTTTTAAACCAGTCCTGCAACTCTTTATGCTTTTTGTTTTCCCAATCAGCGGCAATGATGTATACTATACTGCCAAGTATTGATACCCATATTATCACACTACCCGCTTCAACCCACTTTGTTCCTATCAAAGGCATGGAATAAACTATAACCGGAGTCAAATAAAAAATTATACCGGTCTGGTTGCTGTGAATTGTCAATGTTTCCTGTAAATTTTTATATGAAGGTGCGCTTATGGTTATGACAAAAGTACCTATGGGAATATATATCATGAAAAATCCGTTAACGCCAGAAATACCAACAACCACATCATTGACAACTAAAATAGCTCCTACAACGGGTTTATGGGTTTGTGAAGATAACACATTTCCAGATATGTACACTGTATTTAACTGAACCATATATATTGTAACATTTGTAACATTATGGAATCCAACAAATATTCTTGATATATATGTATAGAAACCATATGCACTTGATTTCAATGCATTGTATCCATAGGGTAAATATGGCAAATAAAAAATACCGTTTGAGCCTGCCTGAATATTCACATTACCTATGGATATTTTTGCATTTTGGACAGGCTGATTATTTTGCTGTGACAATACAACTCCCCTTACCGAACCAGTCATATTATACATGCCAATCCCATCGAAAGAAGATATTACATTCCCATACCCTTTATAAGCAGTATACAATACCAATGATATATTTTGCATTATGTTAGCAGTCATCTGTTCATTAAACAGAGCAAAACGCTGTATATGGCTCCCGTTCCATATTTCAAGGGTTCCATTGGCAAAATAAGCAAATGAAAAAGAAGATAAAAAAATCTGGCTACTGTAGATGTAATAATTTTTCCATGAAGAGGTTGATGATGAATATAATCCCTCCTCTACGTACATAGTGGAAGAACTATTGGTGATGTTAAATCCGATATCAAGGTAATTGAAGTTATAAATATCCTGTATTCCCACTCCCATTTGTAATACTCCGTTCGATGGGATAGGGCTATGATATAAATTATTAACAGTAACCAATACTGGAGAATAAGTCAAATTGGTATAGTATTTGTTAACATTAACCAATGAAGTTGTGTAAGAATTCCCTCCCAAATAAACGTTGTTTCCGTAAAACAGAGTAGAATACCCCATGGCAGATGAATAATATGTACTATTTTCACCACCGTTGTATGTTGCACTCCATTGATTGAGTTCATCGAATGAATTTAAAGGAGAAAAATATGTATAATTCCCGTAAGGAGCTATATTCATATTGTTGCCTTTTTTTAAAGATATGTTTATTAAAACAGTTTGGTTGGTATGGGTAAGGATATAATTAATGTAGGGCGCAAAACCATCATCATAATAGGATACCAAATGCAATCCAGATGGGATTTTCATTGAAAAATTATTTTGATTTACTGTATATGTAGAATTATCGATGTACAGTTCACCGTAAAGGGGAGATATATTGAAACGCATATAACTAGGATCACTTAAAGTAAATTGAGATACATATGTAGATACTTCACTCCTCCCTTCCGTAGCATTCAGCACAACCACATAGGTTCCAGCAACATTTATAGTAATGCTTAGCGTGCTTCCATGGAATACCCCTAGATTGGTTATATTCCATGAATAGGAAACAGCCCCTGTCTGGTTGTAAGGTACTGCAGTCAAATTAACAATAGAAGGCACAATTGAAGAGGATATGGTAATACGGGCTATAGCATTAAAAGCAGGCAAAGAGGCCAGGGCATTGATAAGTCCATCTACCTTAGGCGTTCCCCATCCATCCACAAAATTCCAACCTATATGGTTGTCGTAATAATAGTTATACCCCACTGTAATATCATGAAAGGTAGAATTGTACATACTGGTACGTGCAATTCTGTATATATACGGGTTTGGAAATCCAAGTGTATAAGAAAAATGGCTTTCCGCAAGTGCCCATATAGCTGCCCATTGAGGAGATCCAGCAGAGGTTCCTCCAACTTCGGTTAATTGAGAATCCCATATAAGATCGAAACTCGTTGAAGGAGATGCATCGTAAGCAACGTCAGGAACATTCCTGTGTCCATTAAGTGGAATCCCTGATCCATACTGGTAAAATGGCTGGGGGAAATAATAACTCATTCCCCCCCCAGATCCATCCCAACCTATTTCCTTGATCCAAGAACCGTTCAAGGAAGCAATCAATGATGTTCCACCTACAGCAGTGACATAAGGAGATGACGCCCAAAAATTAACAGAGGGATAAGGCATCATGTCGTATGCACCATAATCTCCAGAAGAGGCAAAAAAAGACATTCCTTCTAAAATTCCAATGGAAATTATCTCATTGTTCCCATACAACAACGAACTGCCCGTACTGTTTTCAGATGCTCCCCAGCTAACACTGACAATCCCTCTGGGGAAATGCGTTACTGCGTAAATAAACATATCTGTAAAGAATTGGGAATTTACCCCAGGAGAAAGCAACACGTTTATAGTAGAACCATTGGCAATTGCACCTGCCCATTCAGTATCCAGTGTAGTTTCAAGGCTATACCCATTGAAAGAGCTAGGAGGAGAAGAGCTCCCATCTACGTAGATAAAATTGTAATGTGGAGGTGTCTCACCCATCATTTTGAAAAAAGCGTCAATATCCCCCATGCTAGGCATGCCAGAGCTTATTATCACAATGTTTTTACCATTTCCGTAATCCCCTTTATTTTTTACTGCTGTTATATTATAAGCATTTTCGATTTGAGAAACGTTGTAGGGTGGTGAATTTAATGGTCTAGGAATGGTTTTAACCAAAGGCACAATTGCCGAATAATTGGACAGTCCATATATTGATTCTATACAATTAGCTATATTGTAGGGCAAAACAGGTGGTGTGGAATTGTAGTAAAGTGTATTTAAATGCATATATACATTGAACTCAACGTGCAAAGCACGTGCAATGTTTATGCTGCTTCCCTCAACTTTCAAAAAAAGGGGGATTCCCAGAGGATGTACCTCCAATCCATATGAAGAAAAGTAATTGGCTACACGTTGATAATCCGCTTCACTCCCAAACAATCTATAGATTTGTTCTAGTGATAACCATCTATGCGTACCATTTATTCCCGTTAAGTTGGCAATCCATGGTTCCAGTGAGCTTTTAGGCTTTAATACAATTGTCAGGTTCATAGGTGCAACATATGCCCTTACATAATGTGCATTTGAAATGTTGGTAACATTACCAGATAAAGCAACCATGGGGATAACATTTCCTCTAGAAACATGTGGTATATACAAAACCGATGCCAAAACTAAAATCAAAGCGATATATACAACCCACTTGCCCATTTCAACCTAATAATATAATGCATATATTCTATAAATATAATGTGTTTCTTAATGCAAATAATATCGATATTTTTATAGCATAGTTATGCAATCCCAGTGTGATGATACCAATAATATTCTTTTTCGAAAAATTTAGAAAAATGTTGAAAAGGAATTTCATAAAAGTATTAATCTCCTTAGCTATTGTTATTGTTTATGGTACTTTCTCTGAATATTACCTTGAAAAAGGCATCCCTGGAACAGGTGTAACGAATGTGTTTAATTCTCTATGGTTTGTTGTACAGACAATCACAACAGTTGGGTATGGTGACACCCCTGTAGTAGGTTTTTGGGGAAGGGTTAACGCCATGGTTCTGATGCTAATAGGCATAAGTATACTGGGATTGTTTACAGCAAGTTTAGCTAGTTTGCTAATGGAATATAGCATAAGCAAAATAGCGGGAAATCATAAAATAATGAGAAATGAGCATATCGTTATATGCAACTGGAACCCGTTAGCAGTGGATATCGTTAAAGAACTTTATAAGGAATATCCCTACATTGTATTACTGGCACCTCTAGAAGAAAACCCCATGAACGAACTGGATTTTGTCAAGGGCACATGTATGCACATTGAAGACCTGGAAAAAGTAAATGTAAGAAAAGCTAAAACAGTCGTAATATTGTCTGAAGCTGTAGTGGACGGGGAATTGGCAAGTGCATACGATGCCAAGGTTATATTAGGAATAATGAACATAAGGAAGCTCAGCAAAAGTACATACATCATTGCAGAATTGTTGAAAAACGATAGTTATGAAAATGCCATGACTGCAGGTGTAGATGAAGTAGTAATCAAGGGAAGAATCTCTAGTAAACTGATCTTGAAAGGTTCCTTATATCCAGGTACAATTGAAGTTATAGACCATGTTGTTACTGCAAAAACAGGTGAAGAAATACTTGAATGGCCAGTGCCTAAATGGGCTATGGGAAAAAAATACGGTGAAGTTGCCAAAGAATTGATCAACAAAAACATAACCTTAATAGGTGTAAAAAACAAGGAAGGTATAAAAATAAGCCCACCTTACGATCATAAAATTGGTGAAGGGAAGTTAATTTATATAACTAGAAAGGAAAATTTGAAAAATCTATGAATGCTCTAGATACAAAAATCTTTCATGTATTGATGTATGAACTTATTTATATTAAATGCAACAAAATATTAAAAATATGCACAAAGAAAAAAATAAAATAATGGTAATGTACTATTACCTATGAGGAATTCAAATGGTAAATTATGAAATTTTACCTGGAATGGTACCTGCCTTGCTAGTAACACTTGGTGAAGGGGAGTCTGTGCTCAGTGAAAACGGTGTAATGCTATACAAAGATGATTCTGTCAAGGTAAGCAGAAGATTACTGCAAGGGAATATACTGGAAAAGATAGAAAGGAAAACCCTTGGAGGTATGCCTTTTTTCATTACTGAATTTACTGGTCCTGGAAGCGTTGCTTTTTCAAGGGACGGTAAGGGTGAAATAAGGGATTTTGAGTTAAAGGCAGGTGAAATAGTAGATATAGCAGAAGGGTCTCTGTTATGTTTTGAACCATCTATATCTTATGATATGCGCTATATGGGTGGAACATTAAGGCCTGGAAGGATGATCGGACGTTGGATGGATCGCTTAACAGGTCCTGGAAAAATGGTTATCCATGGATATGGCAATATTGTTTCATTTGATATTGAAAGAGGAGAAGAAATGATTGTAGATTATGGAAGCCTGCTTATGAAGCATTCTAGTGTTAGTGAAACCCCCTTCAATCATCCATTGGGTCATGGAATAATGGGGCATGTAGAATCATTCGAAGTTTTAAAATTAACTGGGCAAGGAAAAGTATTGCTCCAGAGTATTGATTATTATAAAATATAGGTGAAGCATTATGCCAATACCTGAGGAATTTATCAAAAAAAGAGAAGAGGTAGTGGTAAGAAAAGTAGACCTAAAGGATATAAAATGCATTAAGTGCGGTGCACCGATATCTCCTAACAACATAAAAAACGGATACGCTAAATGCGAGTATTGCGGTACTACGTTTAGCTTAGACATTTGAAAGTATCCATTTATTAAATATTTTTACAATAATTTTTACAAACTTCCTGCAATACCAAATTTAGAGGTTCTGTTTAAACAATTAATAAAATGTACATTTAATATATGTATAATTAATAATCAAACTATTTATAATTATGTATGCATTACACTAATTATTATGTATGACCTAATACTGATACACGCACCAAGCATATACGATTTCAGAAAAAGGAAGCGTGTATACGGTCCTATCAGTGATGTCATTCCCTCCTCCCCAATTTTTGAAATGTACCCGATAGGATATGTGAGCATATATAAACAATTAGCCGATCGTGGATTCAAGGTAAGGATAGAAAATATTGCGATTGAAATGTTACTGAGTGAAAAATTTGACGTGGAAGAAAAAATATCCAGGATGTATTCTAGAATATATGCTATTGATTTGCATTGGCTTCCCCATGTACACGGTGCTTTAAACATTGCTAAAATCATAAAAAAGTATCATCCCAATTCCCCTATAATGTTAGGAGGTCTATCCGCAACCTACTATCATGAAGAAATTATGAAAAATTACCCCTTTATAGATTATATAATGTTAGGTGATACCACTGAGCCATTCATTGTTAATCTGGTTGAAAAATACGGTAAAACCGAAGATCTGTCCAGCATTCCCAACCTTGTATGGAGAAACAAAGGCAAAACAATAATTAACAATATTGAAAAGCCGGAAAATTACATAGATTTGGTGCATATTGATTATAGCTACATTGTCAGGCAATGCCTTAAAAGCCTAAATGTTACCAGTGCATTGCCCTATTACAACTGGCTGGAATCTCCCTCTGGTATGACTTTCATAGAAAAAGGATGCAAAAAAAATTGTGTTATCTGCGGTGGCTCAATGTTTTCATACAGAAAATTTTACAACAGGGAATACGCAACATACAGAAAAATAGAAAATGTAATAAGTGACCTTATATCCATACAAGAAAATTTAGGTTCTCCTGCTTTTATTGCAGGTGATATTCATGAAGCAGGAACAAAATATGAAGAATCCCTCCTCAAAGGAATAAAAGAGCATGGGATTGATATTCCGATAATGTTTGAAATTTTCGATCCTGCACCAGAATCTTATTATAAAAACATAGAAAAATATGTTAGTGAATATAGCATTGAAATATCCCCTGAATCTTCAAGCGAAGAGGTAAGGTACCATTCTGGAAAGAATTATAGCAACGCCTCTCTCGAAAAAAGTATAGAGTTTGCGCATGACCATTCATGTAAAAAAATGGATGTGTTTTTTTCGATCGGGCTTCCATACCAGAAAAAAGAGCATATAGATATGGACATAGAATATATCAGCAAATTTTATGACAAATTCAAGTCATGGATACATTTATTCACTTCTCCCATAGCACCTTTCATTGATCCAGGAAGCATTGCATTTGAAATGCATGAAAAATACGGTTATAATATATATGCACATACCTTGGAAGACCATTACAATCTGCTAGACAAATCCAATACCTGGGTTGAGTCATTGAATTACGATACAATATGGCTATCCAAAGAAGATATAGCTAAAATGAGTCTGGAATCTGGTTATAAAATTGCAAAAATCAGGAAAGAAAAAAATCTATCTGAAGGAGAGATAAGCTTTGAATTTATAGAGCATATGATACATGACCTTGCCCAAAATGGCTCAGATGCCCTGACCAGAAATTATATTGGGCCCATAATATACGATAAAAATGAATTGGTATGGTCTAACAAAACAAGAATAAAAAATTCCAAAGTATTATTCATTAACTTATACAGGAATGCAATTAAAATAAAAAATTATGTTTTCAAACCAGGGTAGCACAAATGGTTTTTACATTGCCTGAATATTTTTATCAAGAAATTAAAAATTCACTTGAAATTTTTGTTCATGTTGACCACGTACCAAACACCTGTGGCATGGGTGCATAGCTTTTTGTCTCCATCGTAGACGTTAATATCGCAAAAGAACATGGTGCGGCCTTTTCTTATTACCCTCCCTTCTGCCGTAACCGGTCCATTCCTTATAGTCTCCAGATAATCTATATTCAAGTTTACAGTCACATCATTTACCACGTCGCTGTAACTGATTACAGCAGTACCTCCAGCGACATCTGCCAAGGTAGCTATTGCCCCTCCATTTATAAAATTCCCTATCCTTGTCAATTCCTTTCTGAAATCCATTTCAACCAATGCATAACCCTGTTTTATGTCCATGACTTTTATTCCCATGAATTTTACATATGGGTCAAGTTCAATAACCTCTTTCAGTTTGAGATATTGCTCGTCCATGAAAAAAACATACGTTATTTTTATAAAAGCTTTTCAGTTAAATATTTTAAAAAAATATAAAATTTAAAAATTACTGGTCTTTCTTTACAGAAACTATGCTTTTAGAAGATTTAGGGGAAACACTGAATTCAAGGCCGTTAGAACCGTATGAGACAGAGATTTTATCACCGTCCTTTACCTTCCCTTCCAGGATCATCATTGATATCCTATCTATGAGTTCCTTCTGTATAAGCCTTTTAATAGGTCTTGCCCCATACTGTGGTTCATACCCTGTTTCAGCAAAATATTCCTTGGCGTCTTTGCTGAGTTCAATGGTTATTTGCTTAGCATCCAGAACTTTCTGTACTGCCTTTAATTGTATATCTACAATAGCAAGCATATCTTTCTGGGTAAGCGGATTGAAGATCACGATCTCATCAAGCCTGTTGAGGAATTCTGGTCTGAAGGTGCTGTGGAGGGCTTTCATTGCATCATCATAATTAATTACTCCATCTGGATTTGCATATTCCGTGCCCAGGTTAGATGTCATTATTATAATGGTATTCCTAAAGTTAACGGTCCTTCCCTGCCCGTCTGTAAGCCTTCCATCGTCAAGCACCTGAAGAAGAATGTTAAATACTTCTGGATGGGCCTTTTCTATTTCGTCAAATAACACAACAGAATACGGTTTATGCCGGACAGCTTCTGTCAATGTCCCACCTTCTTCATAACCCACATAACCTGGAGGGGCACCTACCAGCCTGGATACGGAATACTTTTCCATATATTCGGACATATCAATCCTTACAATCATCTTTTCATCCCCGAAAAGGGTATCTGCCAGAGCTTTTGCTAATTCTGTCTTTCCTACACCTGTAGGGCCCATGAATATGAAGCTAGCGATAGGTCTTTTAGGATCAGATAAACCTGCCCTTACCCTTCTAACAGCCTGGGAAACGAGTTTTACGGCATGATCCTGTCCTGCAACACGCTGATGAAGGCGATCTTCCAGATGTATGAGCTTATCCGTTTCTGTCTCAAGCAATTTTGAAACGGGCACACCTGACCATAATGATACTACTTCAGCCACTTCCTCTTCTCCTACTTCTTCCCTGAGTATTGGTGCATCTTTCTGTATCTCTTTAAGTTTTGCCTCCTGCACTTTAATTTTCTCTGTAAGTTCCCTTATTGTACCGTATCTTATACGCGCAACCTTTTCCAAATCCCCTTCCCTTTCAGCTTTAGCTTCTTCGTTGTGAAGTGAATCGATCTCTTCCTTCATTTTTCTGATATTCATAATGATTTCCTTTTCTTGTAACCACCTGCTTTTAAGGACAGTTTCCTTCTCTTTGAGTTCTTTAAGTTCGGAATCAATCCCCTGAAGCCTTGCTTTGGAAATTTCATCAGTTTCCTTTTTTAGCCCTTCTTTTTCTATTTCAAGTTGCATGATTCTTCTCTCCACATCGTAAATATTGCTGGGCATGCTATCCAACTCCACACGTACTTTTGCAGCGGCTTCATCAACGGCATCAATAGCCTTGTCTGGAAGGAACCTTTCTGTAATGTACCTAGATGTCAAATTTACAGCTGTAACTAAAGCTGAATCATGGATTTTTACACCGTGATGGAGCTCATATTTTTCTTTTAGACCTCTCAAAATAGAAATGGATTCTTCAATTGTGGGTTCGTTAATAAGAATGGGCTGGAACCTCCTTTCCAGTGCCTTGTCCTTTTCAATGTATTTCATGTATTCTACAGTTGTAGTTGCGCCTATACAGTGCAATTCCCCCCTTGCAAGCGCTGGCTTGAGCATATTGGAGGCATCAACAGCACCTTCAGCCTTGCCAGCTCCTACTATGGTATGGAGTTCATCTATAAACAGAATATACTTGTCCTTATTGGAGGTTATTTCATTTATAAGCTCCTTGAACCTTTCCTCAAATTCCCCTCTGAATTTTGTTCCTGCTAGAATACTTCCCATATCCAAGGAAAGTACCTGCTTGTTTTTGAGTATCTCCGGTACATCCCCTATTACTATTCTCTGAGCAAGGCCTTCCACTATAGCGGTTTTTCCTACACCTGGGTCTCCGATCAAAACAGGGTTATTCTTTGTCCTTCTAGACAATACCTCCATTATACGCCTTATTTCACTGTCCCTGCCAATAACTGGATCAAGTTTTCCTTGCTTAGCTTTCTCTGTAAGGTCCTGGGTGTATTTTTGAATGGCATTGCTATGGCCATCCTGTGAAGGTGAGGTAACCTTAGTATTTTTCTGTATTTCAGAAAGCGCTTTGAGAACATCCTCTTTTTTAATTCCATAACTGTAAAGTATATCCCTTATTTTATTGCTGTATTCAAACAGGGCAAGCAATACATGCTCTGCGTTGATATATTCGTCCCCCCTGCTTTTTGCTATCTTCTCACTTTGCCTCAGCAAATTGGACAAGGATTCTCCTCCATAAGGGGTTTTAACATATGCTACCTTAGGGAAGGATTCCACTATCCTTGCAACATCATTTTTTATATTTTCTATAGGGGCATTAATATGAGAAAGCAAAGCATACATTCCATTGTCATCATGGGATAACAATGATAAAACAAGATCCTCTGCCTCCACAAGCTCCCTTTTGCTGTTCAATGCATTTTCAGATGCTTCTTCTATGGATTCCTGAATTTTATATGAAAATTTATCCATTTTCATTATTTCACCTCATTAAACACTTAGTTGTTTACTAGTAGTTTATTACATTAAGTTGTATATATAGTTTTTCATCATTATACAACAATAAAGAAAAGGAAAACATAATAATATTCATTGCATTTTAGGGATTGTTATGTATAAAGAAATATTGGATATTCTATGCTGCCCTAAATGCAAAGGTGACCTGGAGCTAAAAGAGGAGTCTGTTTCAAAAGGTGAAATTTTATCTGGAAAATTGGTTTGCAAATCATGCAAAACAGAATACAAAATAGAGGATGGAATTCCAATAATGCTGGTTGAATAGGTGAGATTATGAATGGAAATATCCTTGATTATAGAGATGATGTGAATAAATCAATAAATGTGTACCTTGAAAATAAAGCCAAAGAAGCGTATGAATTTTATCCTGATATAGGAATTATTTTTGATGAACTGCGCAATTTTGCAGTACGGGGTGGAAAAAGGTTGAGGGCTATATTTATTATTGTAGGGTATATGCTCACTAACAAAGAGGTTAACAATGACATAATCTCCATAGCAAGCACAATTGAGCATTTTCAAAACTGGATGCTTATACATGATGATATAATAGACAACGGCCTTGTAAGGAGAAACGGGGATACATTGCATATTGCACTTGCCAAAAGGTTCAAAGAATATGCAGAAAAATTTCCTGGTTTAGCATCAAATATTGCAATTGTGGTAGGGGATGTTATAGAATCATACATTATCGATTTATTGACCAAAAGCGGTGCTGATAACAGCACAAAAATAAAATTTCTGAAAGAATACGGCAGGATGGAAGAGTACACAGCAATGGGGCAAATACTCGATATATTATTATCAAGCAAACCATTAAGCGAAGTTTCTGAAGACGATGTTATAAAGATCATACAATACAAAACAGCCTATTACACCATCGCAATACCCCTTAAAATGGGTGCAATACTCGGTGGTATGGATGAAGCTAATATCAACGCAATAGAATCCTTTGGAATCAATGTGGGTATCGCTTTCCAGATATTAGATGACATGTTCGGTGCTGGGTATTATACAAATGAACAAACTGACAAATTCGCCAACGACCTTATAGAGGGTAAAAAAACTCTTTTGGTATTGAGAGCGTTAAGCAAAAGCAATAAGGAAGACCAAGAATTCCTAAAAAAGGCTTATTCTATGCCAACAAGGGATATGGAAACAGCTAAAAAAATCAAAAATATTTTTGATAAATATGATATAATGAATGAAATGGAGGCTTTGATAACAAACTATAATAATATGGCTCTAAAGAGCATTGAATCGTTTAGCAAAGAAGAGAAAGAGCTGTTAAAAAAGGTTATTGAGCTTTCTACAAAAAGGAAGTATTAGTTCTACGAAATCAAACGTTTATCAATTAATATAATCCTCCAAACATTAATTTTATATGTTTTAATATATTTTGTTATTATATGAAAGCGAAGGAGGTTTTAAATCTTTTAAGGATTTCAAGAAAGACATTGCATGTATACGCATCTACCGGGGAAATAACCTGGAATATCCTTTGAAAAAAGAAAGGGATTCTTTGAAATGCTTGACGACATAGTAAACTATAAGGTTGAAAAAGTAATTATAACATACAAAGATAGGTTAAGCAGGGATGGCTTTGATTTATTCAAATATCTTTTCCAAAAATATGGTACAGAAATAATTTTTATGTCCAGGGTTGGCAATCAGAAACAGGATTCCGAGGAGGTATTTGAAGATATAGTTGCATTGTTGCACAGCTATTCCATGAAAATGTACCCAAAGAGAAGGAATAATTCCATTGAGGTAGGCTATGAAGGTAACAATAACTGAAGAAATATATATTGAAAATGAGGAAATATCAAAGATGTGCCACACATCGAATAATTTGTATAATCGGGTTAATCCTTTCCTAAGACAGCAGTTCATTAATAAGGAGAAATTATCCTCTTATAATGAACCAGTAAAAACGTTGCAGAACCCCTCTGAACATGATGGAAATAATTATCAGAAGCTTCCAGCACAAACAGCTCAATGGATAGTAAAAAAGGTTAAACAGTCATGGATATCATTTTTCAATGCAATGAAGGAATGGAAAAAACAACCAGAAAGATTTAATGGTATGCCAAAACCACCAGCATATAAGAATAAGAACGGCGAATACATGCTAATCTTTACAAACTACTTATGCCATATAAAAGAAGGGATATTGAAATTTCCAGAAATAATGAATATGGAAGTGGAAACGAGGTTAAGGGATATAGATTTAAGAGAAGTCAGGATAATTCCGAAAGGAGTGAGGTATGTAGTGGAAATAGTGCATAGGAAAGATAGGGTAAATTTCAAGGCAGAGGACTCAAAAAGGATAATGGGAATTGATATGGGGTTAAGTAACATCGTATCCATTGCAGACAACATCTCAAGCGATGGGGTTGAGGGTATTGAATACCCACGAGGTTTAAGCATCTCTGAATTCAAGATGATATCTTCTAAAGGAGGATGTTAACATGGTTAACATAAGCCATAACATGATAAAAAACAGCGCTATAATAACAACATCCTCGATTAAAACAGGTCTAGGCATTTATGCATGGAGGCTATACAATATGCATCTGTTAGAGCATCTGAGATATTATGAAATAGATCCCCATAACACGGATTACGATGCTAAATATGTAATACAACGTAAATACAAAATTTTGAATAGGTGGTTTTTTAATAAAAAATTAAGTTATTATTTTGGTTCGGTATATAAAAAAGATATTGAAAAATACAGTGTGGTACATCTAGGCGACCAATCCATATTTTACCTGTCCAAGTACAACAAGAATTCCATCGGAACTGTGCATGACCTTTTCGGAATAGAAGAAAAAAACAAATATTATAACTGGAACTTAAAAAATCTTCAGTATATAGAAAAATTAAAGGCAGTTGTCGTACCCACAGACAACATCAAAAAAAAAGTAATGGAAATGTATAGCAATGTAAATATCGTTAGAATACATTACTGGACTGAAAATGATTTCATGTTAAGGGACAAGATTGAATCGAGAAAAAAGTTAGGGCTAGACCTAAACAAAATTATATTGCTCAATGTAAGTATTGACATCCCCAGGAAAAACATCGATATTCTACCCAAAATAATGAACAGCCTAGATGAAAATTATATTCTATTGAGAATAGGAGATACTGATAGAATAATAAATGAATTCCAAAGAAAGTCCCAAATAAAGGTTGTATCCCAAGTGCCCAAAGAGCTTTACCCTCTATATTTCAATGCAGCTGATTTTCTGCTCTTCCCCAGTTTGGATGAGGGTTTTGGATTCCCTATAATAGAAGCAATAAAGTCTGGGTTGCCTGTTATTGCTTCAAACAGGGAATATGCAAAAGAAGTATTGCAGGGGAAAGGAATTTTAGCAGACCCATTAAATTATAATGAATGGGTAGAAGCAATAAACAAAAATCTGGACAACTTACCTGCAATATCCAAAAATGCACTGTCTTTATATGATTACTACAGTGAAGGCAGGGCCAAAAAAGAGTACGAAAAGCTATACCACAGTTTGGGATATTAAATGCATAGAATTCATGCAATAAATTAATAAAACATGATGTTAGAAATCTTTTTATGTTTTGTAAAACTAAATATACCGTGATTTAATATGAAGGCGGTAATAATAAAAAAATCCAATGGTGGTAATAGCCTATCCGTGGAAAATATAGCACAGGAAGAAAAAGGGAAGATTAAAGTCCGTGTTATACAGGCAGGAGTAAACCCGGTTGATTACAACCTTATCAATGGAAGGCTTATGTACAACGTAGAGCCATACCCTCATATTCCTGGCACAGAAGTGTATGGTGAAGTAGAAACCGATGGAGAAGAAGTAAAAAAAGGTGATAAAGTAATAATTTTCCCACGATTATATGACGGGACATGCGATAAATGCCAGAAAGGAGAAGAAGAAATATGTAGAAATGGGAAACTATTCGGGATATCTACAAATGGTGGTTATGCAGAGTACACTTTTGTAGAGGAAAAAAACCTTTACAAAGTAGATGACAACAACAAAGACGCTTATGCTTCTCTTCCGGTTGGTGGATTGACCGCTTACCACGCTTTGATGAAGGCAGAACCCCAGATCGGTAATTCTATTCTCATCTACGGAGCATCAGGAAACACTGGTGTATGGGCTACGATTTTGTCCAACATGATTGGTCTCAAGGTATATGCCGTATCAAGCAAACCCTGGGTAAAGCAATACGCAAGGGAAGTGTACAATATAAATGAAATTCCACAGGATCTCAGAGTGGATATTGTTTTCAATTCTTTAGGGGGAGAAATATTTGAAAATTCGCTGAATCACTTAGATAATGGTGGAAAAGCTGTTACCTTTGGAATTTACACTGGAAAAAACATAAAAATAGACCTATCACGGCTTTACCCCAAGGAAATTTCTATAATAAGCACAACAGGTGGTTCAAAAAAAGAATTTAAGAATCTTATATCCATAACAAAAGCACATGAACTAAAGATACCTGTCCAGGGTAGATACAAATTGGAAAACATTAACGAAGCTTTAAAGGCCTTTGAGAACAGGTCAGCAGGAAGGATTGTAATTGAGCCATGAGTAACATCCATTAATTATTAGTATATGCAATTAAAAAATATTAAAAGGTAATAATTTAAGCAACACTTTCTGTATATGAAACTTTTTTATCTTTTTTTGCAATGGGTTCAAGTACTTCTTCCCTAAGTATACCGTGCATGCTGTATGCAAGGATTCTGATCGTTACAAACGATGCTACAAAGGCAAATACACCCACCAATACTGCACCCAAGAATTCAATAAGCACTAAATGAACTGCGGCAAAACCCCCGTTGAAAAACAGCCCGTTGGGTAGATAATACTCACCATTAGGCAAGTAGGAGGGTTCGAAACCGGTTAAGTTGGAAAATCCACTCTGAGCAAAGAAGCCAATAAGAACTACCCCTATGAACCCCAGTACACCATGCGCTGATACCAAGCCTATTGGATCGTCAAAATAATTCTTTTTAGAAAACCAACTCACTGAATAGTAAAATACAACCCCTCCTATAATGCCTACAATAATCGCCACTACAGGACTGACAAAACCCGCCATAGGTGTTATAATAATCAAACCAGCCAAACTGCCGTTAACGGCGTCCAAGGTGTTGATAGATTCAAGAGCCTTTACCTTCTTTATCAAAATATATGTCATCATGGCTGAAACTGCACTCATGGTTGTGGTGACTGCCACCACAATGGTTCCTGCGTTGAACTGCAATACAGAACCTGGGTTAAAACCGTACCATCCTAACCATAGCAATAAACCGGCAATACCAATGATTTTATAATCCCTTTTATATGTATTTTTCTTAATCTGGTATCCCATCTTTTTCTTTTCCTTGGTTTCAAGATATATTTCTGCTAATATAGCAAGACCGGCACAAGCAGCTGCTAAGTGAACTACAGCACCACCTGCGAAATCCACCACACCATGCATTGCAAGGAATCCAGAAGGGTTCCATACCCAGCTTGCAGGTATGGGGTAAATAAGGGCAGAATATACGGCAGAGAATATAACGAATGCAGTTAATTTCATCCTATCCAGTACAACAACACTCACCAGAGCAAGGGTAACGGAAAGACATGCCCATTCAAACATGAAATAAACAGGACCGTACAAACCTTCTGCACCGAACCCCTGGTTAGTAGACCACCATGTAGCTGCATCAATAGATGAATTAGAAAGTATGTTTGTATAGAACGGGTTGCCTATAAAACCATTGGAGTTATTGCCGAAAGCGATGTTAAATCCAATAAGCAAGAAAAATATACCGGATACACCAGCAATCATCATGGATTTCAGTATCAATCTATCTGAAAAACTTTCCCCGAGTTCCCCTGCCTCAAGAAGCCCAACTGAAATGGTCATTATAAATACCAAAAAGGCAGCAATTAATATCCACAAATTATTCAATAAGTTTATCATTTTTATACCTCATGTAGATGGTAATAAATATTTATTTATATATTTTGTCAGTAGAATGATACCACAAAAGCATTTATACTGATTATAAACATTACCATAAAATTGTATGTATTATATTTATTATTTATATTATTAAATCTATTTCAATATTTTTTCTATCTCTAACGTTTTTGGCATTTGAATATATTTAAAATGCCCTGTTAACCCGGATATTATTTTTATGGCGTTTCTGTCTATATGAAAATGATCAGACAAGAAAGAAATAAGTTCGGCATTGGCCTTTCCTTTTATAGGCTTAGCTTTCAGGGAAACCTCCAAAGAACCGCTCCATTTGTTGTAGTGCAATGCGTTATCCCTGCATCCTGTTTTGACGTGAACTTTAACTACGATTTCATCCATAAAATTATTCCTGAATTTTATTTAATACAGATACACTCTTTTTAACTGCTAGTGTATACAGGGACAACAGAATTGCTAGAAATACCAGTCCGATCAAAGTCATTATCATATACGCATTGGCCATAGTCCCACTAGTAGTTAATGAATCCACAGATAATTTACCGAAAGCTGTAGGATAAACCAGAAAATTAAGTGAAAACAATATTATTGATGTGTAGGCAATGAAAAAAGTTTTATTAGAAGCTATTTTTCTGGTTAAGGGAAGATTGTACAAAACAGGCAGTGCTATGGTCAAAATGAGAGGTACTAAAACCTCTGCAGGTATTCCCTTTTCCTGAACAAGAATGAACCCCATAGAAATCAATACACCGAGGAAAACAAAAAGCAATGAGAGTTTTTTCATCTTTTCTATGTTATAGAAGACAGGTGCAAAGCCAATTGCTATAATGAGAGACCCAACTATGAAAAGCCATGGCGCAACGTTGGAAGCAAAAGAAAAGAAGTTGAAGGTATAATTACTTAAGTTCAATCCATATCCTCCTATTATAGTGCTTACAATAACAAGCACAACCAATCCCAGTAATATGGAAGACAACGCATAACCATAATACAATTTTTTCTCATCAACCCATCCTTTTTTTTCAAAAAATTCTGCAAAGGATATGCTTGCATTCCTGAATACAAATAGTATCAGAAAAATAAGAAGACCGGCAGAAAATATGGAAGCCAAAGGAATAAGTATGGAAGGAAAAGCAAAATCTGACAAAACCACCCAAAAAACAGCAAAAGTTCCAGTTATCTCCCATATGGGTACAACATATTCCAAAACAACCTTTTTTGAATCATTCCAGAAAAGAAGCAATAATATACTTCCCATAATCTCAGTTAGTATCAAAGCAGCAAATATTGAAAAAATCGCAAAATCCATATAAAAAACATAATTCATGGTTTATTCACCTCTTTTATAGGTTTTGCATTGAAAATTCTGGAAAAAATGTAGAATGTAGAGGGAATCAATACTATATAAAAAGCTATAATGAAATATCCTGGCAAATAAATAGATGGTGAATTATTGGCCGCCTGGTTGATTGACATTACATTGTACACGATCCAAGGAACCCTGCCTACTTCATCCGTTACCCAACCAAGTTCATAGACAATCAATGCTATAGGTCCAGCTATTATTTGTAGATAGGATATAAACTTATTTTTCAAAAAATCTTTTTTCATTAAATTGTAAATGAATATAACAAAGAGTAGCAACCCCAAAAGCAAACCTCCCACAACCATGGAATCAAAAGTCAAATGTACATACAATGGTGGCCAATCACTAGAGGGATACTGTGACAATCCTGGCAAATATGTAGTTCCAGTGCTCATCTGCGCTAAAAATCCTTGAAGGCCAGGAATGGGAAGTCCATAAACCACTTTACCATTGGAATAGGTTCCGAAAAGCATTTCCGGTAGTGCTTTTCCAGGATTGGTGTTTAGTTCAAAGGCAGCATATTTAAGAGGTTGCTGCTGCAAAGTGGTGCTTATTTCATTGGATCCTGTAATCCCAGCCAGCATAATAGTTATTATGTTTATCCAGCTAGAAATTTTGATGACGTATCTGTATGCACTTTTTTCTTTGTCATCCTTTGATTGCAGGTATTTATAAACAAAATATGAGGCAATGATCATCATACCGGTAAATATGGTGGTTATTATCACATGCAATTCTTCTGGTATGGTAGTAGAGGTTAAAAAGGGTGCCCATGGATTTACACCAGTTACAACACCATTATTTTTATATGATGCTATGTCAAATCCATTGGGAGTATTCATCCATGCATTGACCATGGTTATAAGCACTCCAGAGGTTATTGTCCCGACAGAAACAAAGAAGGAAAGTACGAGATTGGTATATTTCCACTTAAATACACCATCAAAATATACATAAATCATCAGTAAAATCGTTTCTAAAAAGAAGGCAAAAACTTCTGCGTAGAAAATAGCGATAACCCCTGTTTCAGATACAAGTGTCATAAATCCAGGGAAAAGGTTTATAAGCTCTACTGCAACAACAACTCCAGAGGCAGTACCTATTCCAAAAGAGACAATAAAAACCTTCTTGAGTTTATTGATAAGCTCTTTTATACTTTCCTCTTTTTTTGTTAAATATCTATATTCCAAAAAAAATATCAAAAGTATAAGCGCAATACTCATTGATACCAGTATAATGTGCGAAGCAATGGTAAATGCAAACAATAACCTATCAAATACTGCAGACATATTTTCACCATTATTTATATGAAAAATAAATACTATGTAAATATATAAAGATTAAAGATAAAAAATTCAATATAATCTAAGTATGTCTCCAAATGTATTATCCCAATGCTTATAAAATGCACTTTGGTTGAAAAATATTTTCCATGAGTCATTGCTGGAGCATATGGAACAAATAGCCGTATACACTTAACATATGTGAACCCACATTAGAGATATTGATACAATAACCACGGCACTCTATCTAATACTTCTGTTATATGGTTTTACTTTAACAATCTCACTTCAATTTTAATTGAAGTGGAAAAAATACGTATGGATGAGCTGGCAAGGATCGTTTCTGTTAGAGGGGGTGATGTCTCAATAAAACTAGAATTCAAGCCCAGATTTGATTATGGCAGTGTCATACCTTCATACAAAATAACTGGCAATGGTGTCCTTGCCTACGATGATAAAAAGGAAAGGACCTTACTTTTAAGTGGGGATGGTGACTATAAATTGCAGAATGACGTTGTAGAAGCCATTGTAGATTTTCACGACGATGATGAAAAATTTTTTGTCCTCAATTATGATGCATATGAAATAGATCCGGTATCTACTTACAGGGTGAAGGATAAGCTATATGCATCAATATCTTTTATCAGGAGATGGCATAGCAACATAAATTATACAGGTGAACTATTCCCTTTTGTTTCCAGGTCTGTATTGATATTAAAAAGCCTTATATACGACCCTACAGGCGCAATAGTGGCTGCACCAACGAGTTCCTTGCCTGAAGCAATAGGTGGAAACAGAAATTGGGATTATAGGTATGTATGGCTAAGGGATTCTTCTTACGTTATAGAAGCCTTTATTCAACTTGGCTTGAACAGAGAAGCGACCATATTTTTTTACTGGATTCTTGATATTATAGAACGTGACCTCGTTCTAAGGCCCTTTTATACTATACTGGGGAAAACAGTTATGGATGAAAAAGAACTTGATCTAGATGGCTACATGGGTACCAAGCCTGTAAGGATAGGCAACGGCGCAACCAGCCAGCTCCAGATAGATGTATATGGCTCCATAATGGAGGCTGCTTATTTATATAATAAAAACGGAGGAATCATTACCCATAATCTGTGGTTTGCCTTTATGAAACTTCTTGAAAAACTTAAACACATATGGATGCTGCCAGATAAAAGCATATGGGAATTCAGGTCTGAAAGCAAGCATTATGTGTACTCAAAGGTCATGGCATGGGTAGCCTTCGATAGAGGGATAAAAATAGGAAAAAACATCGGGTTTAAAGCGCCGTACGAAGAGTGGATGGATATCAGGAAAAAAATAAAAGAAGATGTAATGAAAAACGGTATAGACAAGGAAACAGGATCGTTTGTGCAATATTACGGTTCTAAAGAGGTGGATGGCATATTGATAAGGATTCCTCTTCTAGGTTTTGTCAACCCTAAGGATGATGTTGTTGTAAATACAATAAAACGGATCGAAAATGAACTTATGTTTGACAGGATACTCATCAAAAGGTACAACGTAGATGATTCTCTGCAAGGGGATGAAGGTGCCTTCCTGCTATTGTCTTTCCTTTATATAAGATACCTTATACAGGCAGATAGGCTAATAGAAGCAAGAGAATGTTTTGCCAACCTGCTCAAATACGTAAATGAACTGGGGTTGCTTCCTGAAGAGATCGATGTAAAAACAAAGATGTATCTTGGTAATTATCCCCAGGCCTTATCCCATCTTGGCCTTATACTTGCTGCAAAAGACCTTGACAACACATGACTTTTTAACGGATTTAACACAGGAAAGCCCCTATTTTTAATATGAATTTTTGAGATGCTCTCAAGCTGAAAAATATTTTGATGCTTTATTAAGGGGGTTTAACAATATTTTTTGCTAGACACTTTACTAATATTCCCTCCACCTTGACTTTTTAATGGCTAAAAATAACATTACAATAGTAAATGTTATGAGAACAAGCCATGTTAACAACAAGTCGGATGTACTCATATATATTTTACCAGCAGCATTTTGAGCGATCTCTGCCGCATATGTGGTTGGAGACAGATATGCCAGATACCTGTAAGGATATGGTATGTATGTTATGGGGTAATAAACCGGAGGTATTGTTGAGAGTATGGGGGATAATATACCTGAAAATGCCCAGCTCTGTACAATATCAGAAGAAAATGTAGATAACAGAAAACCCAATGAAGTTGAAAATGCAAATATTAGCATCATATCTAAAAATATTTCCATCCATCCTAAGAAGGATGCATGGACATACAGTAAATTTAATATAATAAGCAAGGAAAGTGTAGGTATTGAATATACAATTTCAGATATTGCCATTCCAGAAATGTAAATTGCAGCACTTGTAGGAGAACTCACCACCATATCCTGCAACTTCATATCGTTTTTTAAATGGGATAAATCCCCCTGCACAGATGTGCCATTGCTGACCATGTTCATGATCAATGCTCCTTCCGCTGCTATTGGCAATAAAGTACCATGGCTGGCAAAGGTTACAACCGCAAGTATTGATAAAGGCGCCAATAAGGTATTGATCATTACTACAGGATAATTGATCATTGCGTAAATGGCATTCACAAGCACTGAAGCTAATAACTGGCTAGATACCGATCTCTTAATCTTCAACACCTCCTTCAACAAGGTATTCAAAGATGTTGTTCAACGATACTTCCTGTACAGTAAATTTCACCTTGTTTGCTAGCAAGGATTTAGCAATATCAAAGATTTTTTCTTCTGTTGAAAATATCTGTATTTCGTTGTTAGACAATTTTTTAACATGAACATCTTGATTTATAGATGTAAATTTATCGGAATATACCTTTAAACTGAATGGATACTTAATCAATTTTCTGAGCCCCTGTATATTATCAAATGCCAGCATTGAGCCTTTATCGAGTATGCCTATAATATCCCCTAAGTTTTCAGCTTCTTCCAGATAATGGGTTGTTAACACAATCAACCTATCTTTTTTCAGTTTGATCAATAAATTCCACAGTTCTTTTCTTGAAAGGTAATCAAGCCCTGTAGTAGGTTCATCCAAGAAAATAATAGGGGCATCACTTGATATTACTGTTGCCACAAGGACTTTCCTTTTCATACCCCCGGACAATTTTCTGTTTTTTTCATTTTCAACCTTTTCCAGCCCAAGGGTACGCAGAATATCCCTTCCAATTGACCTGGATTCCCTGTAAGTGTACCCCCTCCACATGAGGTAAGATGAGACTGTCTGCAAAGGTGTTAGCCAGGGCACAGCCCTTGCTTCTTGTGGTACTACTGCTATAAGTTCCCTGACTTTTGAGGGTTCATTGACAACATCATACCCATTGATGTATGCTTTTCCAGATGTAGGCATGAGTTCTGTGGAAAGTATTCTAAACAACGTTGTTTTACCTGCTCCGTTTTTACCTATGATTGATAATATACCGTTCAATGAAACTTTAAAAGAAACCTCCTTGAGTGCATATTTTCTGTTATCATATTTCTTGGATAGATTATCTGTAGTTATGTCCATCGATAGGTATATAACATACTTATTAATAAAAACATTCCTTTGCAGGGTTCATTTTGATATCAAGAATTTTATGGAATTTATCTTAATGTGTTAGCTAATGTTTATTTATCAATTCCACCTAGATGAAAAGTATGAATATTACACCTACAGCATAGGGGAAATGGATTTATCCATACTCAGATATTGGTTTAAAATTTTTATTGCACAAAGCTCACCACACATCCGAAATTCGACAAAATGTGTAAAATCCCTCGTGAATTTATGATTTTGTAGTGATAATTAGTGTTATTTGTAATGATAACTCTTATATATTAGTTATGCATTATATTATCATATGTTTCTGAAAAAAAGTCTTGTTAACCTTAACTCCTCAATTTTTATGGAATATATTACAATAATTTATCTTTTTTAATACATTATTTTCTATTCTCTGTACATATGTTTACTTTTTAGTGGCAACATTTATATATTTGTATTACCTAATAGGTTATATGACGTCAAAAGAACCTTGGATTGAGAAAATAGTTAAAGAAGCTAAAAAAATCT
>JBMFVL010000014.1:0-28305 GCA_049966015.1 Thermoplasmata archaeon
CGGTTCAATGAAACTCCACTCGGTGGAGGGAAGACCAGCAACAAGCCCATTCCGTCAGGGAGGGGTAGTTGACTCTATACACAACCCTTTGAGGAACATCTGTTTCAGTAAAAATAATACTTTTCTATAAAACATAGAATCAAAAATAAAAATACGTAATTAGATGAGGTTACAGATAGGTAGTTATATAAAGAGTTAAATTAAAAGGTTTTAGTTATCTTCTTTTTTCTCCTCACTTTCTTTGGATTCTTCTTCCTTATCTTCCTCTTTGTCCTCTTCTTCCTTGTTTTCTTCTTCTTCCTTATCGCCTTCTTCTTCGTTCTTTGGCTTTCTCCTTGTCACAACTAGAAGAACCAATATTATGGCTGCTATAATTACAATTACGGATAGAGCCTCTAGTAAGACACCTTCAGAGGGGGAGGAGGATGTAGAGGTTGGTGGGGAAGTAGTAACATGCCCTACAGTTATCTGGACTATATTGGATGTTACGTTACCGGTAGCTGTTACAGCTGTTACACTCGCATTGTATGTGCCATTGGTGTTATAAACATGGTATGTAGATGGAGTTGTTGTTGTAATCGCTGACCCTTCACCAAAGTTCCATACATATTTTGATGCAGTTGTATTTGCATATAACCCGCTAACTACTACAGTAAATGATACATTTAATGGAGCAGACCCATTTGTAGGAGTTGCAGTTAATGTCGCACTTAATCCGTAAGGAGTAACATTGTTGTTGTTTACTCCAAATAAATTCACGTTGGGCTGTGATAACCCAATTAATAACAGTGCCACTAAAATGCCTATGATCGCATATTTTCCAGCTCTTATTATGTTACTTTTGTTCATTACCATATCACCTTTTTTAATGTCTTTTACTTATAATATTTTTTGATATATATACCTTACTAAACTAATTGCTTTGTTGAAAGGGTTTTGTTAATAAAAAGCATCTTCCTTCTGATTTTGTACTACCTACCAATCATTGATTTATTAGTTATTTTATATATAGTGCACCAGTAGGGCATTTTTTAACGCATATCTTACAAAGTGTACATTTGTCATTATAAATAACTACTTGTGTATTTTTTGTTTCTATTGCATCAAAAGGGCATACATCTTCACACATTCCACATAATGTACATAAATTGTAAGAAATTGTTAATAGCATAGATGGATCATACCTGTGTTACCTTCCTAAGTATTAATTTTTGTTCTACAGATGCAATCAACCTTATAGTTGTTATTACCGTATCTGGATTTAACGATATTGTGTCTATACCTTCTTTAATCAAAAATTCTGTAAATTCAGGGTATACTGAAGGAGCCTGCCCGCAAATAGATATTGTTTTTCCTGCTTCATGTACAGATTTTATTAGCATCGATATAGCTCTTTTTACCGCATCGTTTCTTTCATCAAAATAGCCCATTAACCCCAAGGTTTTTGAATCCCTATCTGCACCCATGATCAACTGTGTTAAATCATTGGAACCTATAGAAAAGCCATCACAGTACATAGCGAATTCTTTAGCCATGAAAACAATTGAGGGTACTTCTGCCATAAGGTATAGCTTGAAATCCGGGCCTCTTTTCAATCCAATATGGTTCATCATTTCTACAATTTCTTTAACTTCCTCTACAGTTCTAACAAATGGCAACATTACCCATGCGTTTTTTAGTCCCTTTTCATCTCTTACTTTTTTTATTGCTTTTAATTCAAGAAGAAATGCCTCGTTATAGGCACTTGAAACATAACGGGAGCATCCTCTCCACCCTATCATAGGATTTGATTCTTCGGGTTCAAATTCATTGCCCCCTATCATGTTCTTGTATTCATTGGTTTTGAAATCACTTGTTCTTATTACAACAGGTCTGGGATAAAATGCTTCTGCTACTTTGGCAATACCATTAGCAAGCTTATTTACAAATTCTTCTTGCCTTCCCTGTTTCATCATGTATAATGGGTGCTCTTTTATGTATGAAGTAAATATAAATTCAATCCTCATTAAGCCCACACCATCCACTGGCAATTTAGAATATTCATGAGCTTTTTCAGGTATACCTACGTTGACCATAACTTTTGTTGCTGTAACAGGGATATACTGTACATTGCCTGTAACCATGGTGGACTTTGTTTCTTCTTCTACTTTTTTGGTTCCAGATGTAACAATACCTTTAGTGCCATCTACACTAACAACCATATTTTCTTTTAATAGAATAGTAGCATTTTTTGTACCTACAATGCACGGTATACCAAGTTCTCTAGAAACTATTGCTGCGTGGCATGTCATTCCGCCTTCATCAGTTATTATACCTTTAGCAATGCTCATTATTGGAACCATATCGGGCGTAGTCATTACAGTTACCAGTATATCACCCTCTTTTACTTTGTCTAACTCGTGTATGTCTCTTACAATTTTTACTACGCCACTTGCACTGCCTGGGCTTGCCCCCATACCTTTAATCAAGATTGTTTCATTGGCATTGGTAGTTGATTCTTTATTTTTTGATATCGACGTAATAGGTCTAGCCTGTACAATATATACATTTCCTTCTTCTATTGCCCATTCAATGTCCATTGGCATTTTGTAATGTTTCTCTATAGCAATGCTAACCTCGGATAATTTTTTTATTTCATCGTCGCTCAATTTTTGATTTTTACTTTTATCGTCAAGGGATACATATTGAGTGCCCCCATTTTCTAATCGTGTAATCATTTTATATTGCTGATTTATTGTTTTTTCTATTATACTCAGATCACTTTTGTTTACTACATAGTGATCAGGAGTAACTTCGCCCTGTACAATCGCTTCCCCTAGCCCAAAAATTGCTTCTAAAACAATGTTGTTTTTTCCATTGGTTGGATCAACTGTAAAAAGCACCCCGCTTTTCTCTGAACGAACCATTTTTTGAACTACTACTGCTATTTTTAGTTCATTTTGTGCATTTTTATAATTTTTTCTATATGTAATAACCCTTGCTGTGTATAAAGAAGCCCAGCATTTTTTTACAGATTCAAGTAAGTGATCCTTTTTCACATTAAGATAAGTATCTTGTAACCCTGCAAAACTAAAATTTTCTAAATCTTCAGCTATTGAGGAAGACCTAACAGCCACTGCATCCGCTTTATATTTTGTACATAATTCATCATAATATGTATTTATACTTTCAGCTATTTCATCGCTTATTTTACCTTTTAAAAAAGCTTCCCTTATTTTATTTGATTTTTCTTCAATATTTGATATGTTATTAATTTCAGAAGAACCTAATTGCTCTTCTATAACCTTGTCAATTCCATTTTCTTTGACGTATTTGTCATAAACCTGTGTAGATATAACAAAACCTTCTGGCACATTTACATTTATTGATACTAGTTCTCCTAAGTTAGCAGCTTTACCTCCACATATACTTATATCGCTTTTTTTTATTTCATATAGCCAGTATAAATCTTTCACATTAATCACCACTTTATGTTGATTAAGATTACAAATACATAGTTAATAAAATTTTCTTTATGAAAATCATTTTTTGAATTTTGAATATTCAAACCTGATTTTATATATTGTAACTATAAAGCAATGGATTTGAAATAATTTTACACATATCTTTTGGATTTACAGAAAGTTTAGTACATTATCATTTACTAGAGTACTTACATCTAAGTTAGCTACCCCTCACTGAATGTCGGAATTTTACTGATCCATTATATCCCTAACTACTCTATAATAAAAAACACATTTTGTTATATCTATATTTATCTGCAAATTGCAAAACATTAGATTTTTGTATGTATCATTAACATATTTTGCACTTTATAAAGCAAAAAATTAAAATATAATAAATTGTTCATATTTGATTGGTAGGTTGATATCCTTGGCAGAATGGACACAAGCAGAAGTAAGGGAATTAAAAGAGGGCAAATATATTGTTATCGATGATGAACCATGCAAAATTGTGGGAATACAAACATCAAAACCTGGAAAGCATGGAGAAGCTAAAGCTAGAATAGAGGCCATTGGTGTTTTTGATTCGGCTAAAAGAAGTGTTGTATTTCCAGTGAAACATAAAGTTCAGGTACCCATGATCGATAAAAGATCAGCGCAGGTCTTGTCTATATCTGGAGATGGTAAGGAAGCTAATTTGATGGATATGGAAACATATGAAACTTTCCAGTTACCTATAGGTGATGATGTAAAGGATATTGTTCAACCAGGCAAAGAAATTATGTATATAGTTGCCATGGATAAAAAGAAAATCACCAATAAGTAATTTTAAAAAGGAAAGTAAATAAATCGGTACTTACTTTATTTATTATATGAAGTTTCACTTTAGTTATTATTTTTTACTTTATCTGGTAGTTGCTATAGCATTAACTTTGATACTTTATTTTTTTGGAGGCAACAAAATAATTGTTATATTTCCTTTCGTGTTTATTTTTTGGCAAGGGTCTAGTTATTCATTGGTTATTGTGTTTTTCATTTTAATAATATTTCTGTTATTACTTTTCGGTATGTTATACTTCACACAATATTCTGAAAAATTAGAGGATATGGATAAAATAAATACAGATGATTTAAAAAGTTCTGTTACAGGGGTAGTGTTCCTTGGACCATTTCCAATCGTAATATCTAATGATAAAAGAGTAAAAAAATACTTGATTTATATTTTTGTAGTGGGCATAGTGCTATTTATTGTAACAACTTTAATATTTTTTGGTTTTTGACCAGCTATAAGACCTTCTTTTAGAAGTTCGTCCGAATCCACATGAAGAACATACCTTCTTCTGTAGATGATACGAATGATTGCCACACCTTCTACATACACCATGTGTAATTTTTCCGCCTGATTTTGATGGAGTACCTTTTCCCATTTTTCACACCTTGATTTATGGGGATATATAAATTACGTTGTCCCCTCGTACTATTGTAAGTTCATGCTTTCTGATAATTTCGTTGTTTAAGTATTCTTCTGCAGCTTTCAACACTAAATTCATATGAGGATCATACCCTTCTAATATGCCCCTGAATGATTTGTTTCCTTTTAGCTCTACTATGATAGGCTTAGATATACTTTGGTTTAACATTGCTATAGGTTTTTGCATGAAACATCACTTTGTGTAAATAGGGGGATTACTTATAACCAATAAATATTTTTCTATTACACCTTACCTTTAATCATTAAACAAATGTATATTTTTCTCTAATTCGTTTATTAAATTGTCTATATGAGCCTTTTTAATATGTGGCATTATAACAAATCTTAATCCAGGAGGATCTTTGACTAAAGATACATAATATCCTTTTTGATATAAATTCTCCTGTATTTTTTTAGAATTTTTTGTTTTTGCAGTAAGTATATTCATTATGGGCTCAACAATAGGCTTAATTCCAAGTTTTTCAAATCTATTTTTCATATATTGTGTATTTTTCCAACACCGATTTACAATTTCAGTATATCCTTTTTCGCCCAACATATATAGAGCTGCATAAGATGATGCTACCGCACCAGATGGTCTTGTACCTAGCAATGTATAGTTATAATTGGTAGATAGGTAAGGAGTTTCAAATTTTATGCTTTCTATCATTTTTTGGTTACTCATTAATAATACACTTGATGGAACTGGTGCCATTCCCATTTTATGAAAATCAGCAATGAGAGTTTTAACACTTTTTAAAGAAAAATCAAATTTGTATTTTTTTAGATGTGAAAGGAAAGGTATAACGAATCCTCCGAATGCTGCATCTACATGCACCATGAATTTACCGTTTGCGATATCAGAAATTTCCTCAATCGGATCAATAATGCCAAGTTCAGTAGACCCTGCAGAAGTTACTATGCATGCCGTATTTTCATCCAATTTTTCTTTTAAATCTTCAATATTCATTTGATATTGATCGTTTACTTTTATATATACTCCTTCCATGCCAAGGAGGTTAATTGCTTTTAGTATAGAAAAATGCGCGGTTTTCGTTAGCAGTACTTTTGTTTTTTTGGTATAATTCCTTGCAATCCATAATGAGGTTATGTTGCCCTCGGTTCCACCGGATGTCATGTATCCATATCCACCTTTTAAATGCATAACCTTTTTCAATTCATTTATTAAAATATCATGCATTTCTTTTGTTCCCGTATACAATAGAGGATTACCAAGATTAGATTCTATGAACTTTATATAACTTTTTTTTGTGTATGGGAGCGGTGCTGTGCACATAGAATTGAAAATTTTTCCATCTTTAAAATGTACATTTTTTTTATAATAAAAATCAAGCAATTTGGATAAATCTTCAATATGCTTTTTCATGAAGTAAACCTCTAATGAAGTTAGATATGTTATGGCATATTTTAAAACTTTACCTAGGCAATTTGATATTTTTTGTGTGTGTTATGAAATATTTTATATCATTGAAATACTATCATACTTTGTTATGACCAAAGAAGAAGGAAAACTGGAAAATGATATAACGCAAATGCTTGAATACCTAATGAATGGTTTATCTAAGTCTATTGTTGAAAAGCAAAAGCAAAAACTAAATATTAAAGATAATATAAAAACAAAAGAGGAGGCACTTAAGCTTATAGATGCTATATATGAAGTGATATACCAGATTGCTGGTGAATCTCACGCCAAAATGGTTAAGGAAAGACTTCTGAAGGAGGTTGAGAACTTTGAGTGATAAAAAATTTATAAAAACATATGTTGAAGGATTGGATGAACAGATTGAAGGGGGTATTCCAGGGGGGCATGTTGTTCTTGTATCCGGATATCCAGGAAGCATGAAATCTTCTTTTTGCTTTAATATCGCGTACAATTACGTTAAAAAGGATAATGGAAGAGTACTTTATTTGTCAATGGAACAGAGCAGGGATAGCCTCATAACTCAGATGAAAAACATGGGTATGGATATACTTGAACTCGGTGAAAAACTTTCAATCCTAGATGTAGGATGGATGAGAAAGGAGCTGAGAGAAAGCAATGAAATGAAAATCAATTGGTTAGATTCTATACTTACCCAGCTCAGGAATTATAAGGAGTTCACCTCATATGATTTGTTGATCTTGGATTCCCTGGATGCTCTTTACGCCATGAGCTCTATTGAAATAAATAGAAACAACTTGTTCTTTTTCTTTGAAGCTTTACGCGAACTCCATGTAACCTCTTTGCTTATATCGGAAATGGATCCAGACAAAAAGAGCTTTGGAAAATATGGGGTAGAAGCATTTTTAGCAGATGGGATAATCCATCTTGATTTTGAAAAGGTTGGAAAAAGTATAGGTAGGTATATAGGAATTGTTAAGATGAGGTCAGTAAGGCATTCTACTGATTATTACTCTTTGATTGTTGACCAAAATGTAATGAAAATAGTTAAACGATGATGATTCCATGGGTGTAAAGCTTAAGGATATTGTTGTATCCCACCCCATTTCCATTTCAGAATTGAGAACAAAGCAAATTGCTATTGATGCTTATAACACAATTTATCAATTCTTGACTACAATAAGAGGATATGATGGTTTTTATCTATCAGATAATGAAAATAACATTACTTCCCATTTAGCTGGCCTTTTTTATAGAACATCTTATATCATCATGAATTCCATTTTTCCAGTTTATATTTTCGATGGTAAACCCAATCCATTAAAGGAAGCTACACTTGAATCACGTTACCATATGCGTGAGAAAGCTATGAGCGAATGGAAAACAGCATTGGCAGAAGGGGACATGGATAGGGCATACAAAAAAGCACGGCAATCTACAAGAATTACTTCAGAAATTGTAGAATCTTCTAAGGAATTGCTTTCTTATATGGGTGTTCCTTTTTTAACAGCCAATTCAGATGGGGAAGCATTATCTGCGTACTTATCTAGAAAGGGGGCAGTATGGGCATCTGCTTCTCAGGATTATGATTCTTTAATATACAATGCAACCAGGATTGTAAGGAATTTTGCTGTGGAAAGGAAAAAGGGTGGCAATACCGTAGATTTCGAAATTATTTATACAGATGAAGTCCTTAAAAATTTGGGTATTACCCATGAACAGCTTATCGACCTCGCTATATTGGTTGGCACAGATTTTAATGAGGGGGTTATGGGCATAGGCCCTAAAAAGGCTCTATCTTTAATTAAAAAATTTGGGAGAATAGAGGATATAGAGGGAATCGATATTTCAAGTATACCCTATAAGGAGGTAAGGGAAATTTTTAAATCACCTAATGGCAATGAGTTTGATTCTTTTAACTTAAAGTGGGGAAAAGTCGATAAAGAGGGGTTATTGCATTTTTTATGTGATAAACATAATTTTTCCAAGGATAGAATTAAAAATGTCATTGATAAACTCCCTTCTTCAAAACAGAGCAATTTGGATTCTTTCTGATTTTTGTTTTTAACCTTAAAACAACTTAAAATAGTTTTAATGTATAGTGTGGCTATATTAAAGAGGAAATATAATGCTTCGCCCTAAAAGGAGATATATATTAGTTGAGTATTATTCCCGCCATGATCTTGAAAAAGTATTGAACAATTTTATGCGTGAGAATAATATCGTTATGAAAAATCCACTTAAAGTTTTTCCTTCTACTAATGGTATGTTTTTAGTGAGAATTGACCTTGCATATGAAAAGGCTTTTAAATTTTTTTTGAAAAAATCCAATATTAATGTAGTGAAAACATATGGTACATTAAAAAAATGGAAGAAATTGAAGCGGGGGGGATAATTGCTTTGTAAATTGTTTTATATATACATAGCATATTTTATAATTGTATGAAAGCTCTTGTGATGTTATCTGGTGGGATAGATTCCCCTGTTGCCGCTTATATGCTTTTGAAAAATTCATATGAAGTTGTTGGGCTTCATATGGATAACAGACCATTTACAGATGATACTATGCTATGGAAGGTAAAACAGCATGTTAAAATTTTAGAAAATATGTTCAACAAAAAAATAAAACTTTACATTGCACCGCATGGCATTAACCAGATTGAATTTATTAAAAATGCAGATAGAAAAGTTGGGTGTTTGCTTTGCAGGAGATTGATGTGGAGGGTTGCTAATGAAATTGCCATCAAAGAGCATTGTGATTTCATTGCTACTGGTGAATCAATAGGGCAGGTTGCTTCACAAACATTGAAGAATATTCAGGTGGAGAGTGAGGTGTTATCTTTACCCATTATAAGGCCTTTAGCTGGATTAGACAAAATGGAGATCGTAAAAATTGCAAAGGAAATAGGGACATATGAAACCTCCATTACTCCCAGCATATGCTGCCAGGTAGTTCCAGATCAACCAGCAACCAATGCTAGTTTAGAGCATGTAAAAGAGGAAGAAGCAAAGGTAGATATTAATAAAATGCTTCAAAATGCGTTGCAAGGAGAAGAGATTATACAATGAATTATCTTGTTAAACTATGCGATAAAAAAGGTGCATTTGAAATTATTATGGATAGGTTTAACATTGATATTGCAAAGGTTCAGTTAGTTAAGCAAAATATAAATTTCATCGACGCCAAAGAGCTCCTTATTGCCAATATATGCAATGTAGAATGTTTGTTATTTAAATCTGGTAGAGTTCTTGTTAAAACCCATGATGAAAATATTGCTAAAGAGGTTGCAGAATACATTTCCTGTTGGAGATAAACTCATATCAGTAATAAAATGTAAAAAAAACATATAGATGTATGGTATAATGTAAAACCATGCCTTATAATAGAAAATTGAAGAATATCAAAAATAGGGTATATTTTGACAATGCATTTATTGCAAGTATATCCAATGTAAAAAATATAACGGCATCTAAGTTTCTTAAAAAATGGCTTCCTCTGGGCTTGATTGCTGGAATTGCAGGAGGATTTGTCTCAATTTTATTTTATCTATCATTGGTTACTTTTTATGATGTTTTTGCCTTCCTTATCAGCAAACATATTGTTTTTTACCTTGTTTTGCCTCCGTTAGGATTTGTTATTTCATTTTTGATTCTTCGCTATACTAAACTAGAAGATATCCATCCAATGGATGATCTGATAAAATCTTTTCATAACAAAGACGATAAAATTAAAAAATATAACTGGATCCCAATTCTTTTTGCTTCTACATTATCGTTAGGATTTGGAGGTTCAGGAGGACCAGAAGCTCCGGTAAGTTACATGTCTGCAAGTTTTACTAACCTTTTTTCCAGTTTGTTTAAAAATATTTTTAATTTCAATGCAGTAGATAAAAAAACATTTGTTCTAAGTTCAATTGCAGGTGCACTTGGTGCTATATTCAAAGCTCCCTTTGGTGGAGCTATTTTTGCTCTTGAAATTCCGTACAGCCATGATATAGAGTCAGGTTCTACTATACCAGCTCTGATTGCTGGTGTTGTAGGATACCTGGTTTATGGAGGAGTAGTGGGATTCCATCCTCTTGTACAGATTCCATATCCCCAGTATACTAACGTGTGGATACCTTTCTTTGGGTATATTATTTTAACAGGAGTAATAGCAGGTTTAGTGAGTATTTTGATTATTAAGCTTATTAAGGCTAATCATAGCTTTTTAAAAGGTTTAAAAAAATACAATATTCTTTTGCCTGTATTTATTGCTGGATCTTTGATTGCATATATCAACTTGTTAGAACCATACATTTCAGGAGAAGGGGAAAATGTTATTTATTCCCTTTTTGATATGAATTTCAACTGGATTTTTATCAAAAATTATGGTTCATTAGCTTTATTTTGGGTAATTTTATTTTTAGTTATTTTTTTGATTAGCAAGATTATGAGCACTACTATAACATTGGGATCAGGCATGCCCCTCGGTATTTTTTTCCCTTCGCTTGTTATTGGCTCCCTTATCGGTGAAATTGTCGGACTTTCTTTTCATCTGAGCACTATAGGGATAGACATACTTGTTACTGTTGGAATGGCTAGTGTTCTTGCCGGTACTACCAAGACACCCATTGCCTCTGTTCTTATAATAACGGAAACAGTTGGAATATTTACAGCCTCTATACCTTTGGCACTGGGAGTTATTGTGAGTTATATATTGACAGGGGAGCACACCATGAATAAATCTCAGTTGGTTAAGAAGGGCATTGAAATTGATTTTGACATATTGAAAGACTTGAAAGTGAAAGATGCGTGCAGAACCAACATACCTACAATCCCCATAGATTCTACAATAGGTCAAGCAAGGGAGATTGCTAGTAAAGAATATCACGTTGTAATTCCAGTTGTAATTGATAATGAGAATAGCAAAAAAAAGGTTGTGGGTATTATCTATACAGACTCATTGATGAAAACATCTCCTCATTTTGATGATAAAAATATCATAACAATTATGCAGAGCCACTTTGATTACGTAGATATGGATGAAAATTTGCTTGATGCATATAACTTAATGGTTACCAAAGATATTGCGAGGCTTATAGTTGTTGATTCAAACGATAAATTTAAGCTTTATGGGATTCTAACAATAAGTGATATATTGCTAATACTATCGGAAAAAATCAAATGAGGAGTGTGAGAAAAATAAACGAAAGGGAATATTCTTCATTGTTCACAGAAAATTTGGGGATAAAGGATTTGTCGGACTGTGCTATATTAAATATGGATGGGTCATTTGCTATGACTACAGATGTGGTTATAGAAAATGTGCATTTTTCTGATGATTCTAACCCTAAAAAAATAGGTATGTTCAGCATAAACGTTAATCTTAGTGACCTTGCCTCTGCAGGTGCTTTGCCCGTTGCAGTGTTGATCACCGCAGGAATTAAGAAGGATACAGATAGAGGATATATTCTAGAGGTTGTAAAAGGCATTAAAAAAGCTCTTGGCAGATACAACGTCAAAGCAATCGGGGGAGATACAAAAGAATCCTCTGTTTTTTTTATATCAGTTACTGCCATAGGTAAAATAAAAAGAAAACTATCCAGATACGGTGTTAATCCAGGTGATCTTGTGTGTGTAACAGGATATCTTGGAAAAACAGGAATGAATTACTATAAGTGGATGAAGACTAAAAATAATATTTATATTAACAACATTTTAAGTATTGAACCTAAAATACTGGAGGGTCAAATACTAGCTTCAAATAAGCATGTAAGTGCATCGATGGATTTGTCAGATGGCCTTGTAGAATCCCTTAATATACTTGGCAAACTTAACAATGTTGGATTTGTACTAGATAAAAAAAAGATTCCGGTTGACCCCAATGCTAAAAGATATTCTCTGAAAGAAAATATACCATTAGAGCAGTTGTATGATTTTGGCGGGGATTACGAGCTCCTGTTTACGGTTGGAAAAAAATATGTAAAGAACCTTCAGAAAAGAATGGATTTTCATATTATAGGATATGCAACTAATAAAACAGGGGTTTATTATGATGATGTTATTGCAACGGACTTTGGATTTAAACATTTTCAATGAGATTGTTCATCCCATCTTTAATATATGTGTAGCAATAAATCATAATTTAAAATTCCAATAATGATATATAGATTAAAGAATATTATAATAAGGTAATTATTATGGTAGAAGAGAAATACGATTCGGAGGATGAGCTTTCTAAGGAGAGGATTGAACGTATTAGGAGAGAAGAACATAAAGCAGTAATGATTTTGAGGAATGAACAAAAGAAGATAGAAAAGGATGCTGCTAAACTTGCATACAAATCCAAAAAGTATGAAACTAAAGCACAGAAGCACGTGAATATTGCATTTAAATATAAAGATAAAGTGAATGTTATAAATACAAAGATTAAAGCCCTACAGGATGAAATCAAAAACCTCACCTCCAATCTTAAATCGCCGGATAATAGAGGGGGAGAAATTACGTTGATTATAAAAAAGAAGGAATCCAAAATTGCAGGATTACAAGCCAAAATAAAAGTTTATGAAAAAAAGGATAGTGACCACATGCTAGAGGCGTCTAAATATAAGGAAAAAGCTGGAAAATTAAGTGAAGCTTCAAAACAATTGAACCTTGAAGCAGAAATAATGAAAAAAAGGGTAGATAGGATAGAACAAACACTTTTTGAATCACAGTAACTTTTTTACGGTATCCCTTAATACTTTAATATCTTCTTTTTTTTCACCTTTGCTAGGAATATATAATATGCTCGTTACACATAGCCAAATTAATGCGTGAAGTTTATTGATAAGCTTCATATTCCTTTCCCCTTATTTTTATGGCTTTTTCCAGGTATATTTTGTTAGATTCTTCATCCATTTTAGAAATGTACTCCGGTTTAACTTCATTACACAGATAAACAGTTTTACTGGCTCTCATAATAACATAACCGTCATTGATTGCCTGCTTTGCATTGATTATCAGTATAATGGGTTCATTTGTATGCACTAAGCCTGCAAGCATAGCATGTTCAGGAGTATCGCTTAGATGAACTTTTTTCCTATCTTTAGGAGATAATCCTTTGGATAAAATGATATCTACTTCCTCATCGCCTGCAGGATAATATAGCTCATCGGGTATGTTGTCAGTCGGTAGATCTAGGTCTATATCTATAGAGTGCCCGTATGTCGCTCTTATTTTATCTTCATTTAACTGGAACCTGCCTTTTGGATCTGTTTCAACAATTGCAATAATATGGTAATCTTTTAACCAGTAAAAACTTTCTTTATTTTCTTTCAAAGAGAAAATTATGTCTTTAATTGGAACCCATCCATGCTTGTCCAATGAAATTTTATATAAATCAGGCATATGCCTTAAAATTGTAGTTATTGTCCTGCTTAACCGCTCCTGCTCCCTGTCACTTAGTATGAACTCCCCTTCCTCTCCGCATATAGGGCAAACCTTGCCTCTGAAATAACCATCCTTCTTGCATTTTCTTATCATATTTATCACTTAACGGGAACCTAGAACAAAAGAGTCATATATTTGCGCATATTTTTTACTCATTTTTTGTGAAGCAGACCTCAATACTTTTATTGCTTTGGATCCGTCTTTAACTTTTATTAGTATTCTAGGGAAATCGCTTTCACTTAGAAAATATTGAGCCGAGTAAACTTCTGGATCTTGCTGAATCTCTGTAACAAGAGGAATTACAATACTTACATCTCCGTCAATAAGCTTGAATTCAATTTCATTATCAGTATTTTTTAAAAATTCTATTTTCATATTTATCATAACCCTTAAAGAGTACACCCTTTTATTTTTTATTGTTTAATGTGGTTAAATATTCGAGGAATACAATTTCATTACCCTTTTATCTCCGTTTATTTTTTTTATTATTTTTACACTTTGTGTTGGTACATACTTTTCCCACTTTCCACCTTTAGCCATTAAATTACGGATATTTGTGCCCGAATAAATTTCCCTGCTGTAAAATGGGATTTCGTATATTTTTTTACCGGCTTCTTTAGCTATTTCATTGGTAAAAGAGTCATTGCACGCTACATAGTTATAAGGGAGCAATAACATGTCGAGGTACTTGTACCATAGGTAATGACTGTTTATATCTGCCACTGGAACTATTGATATGTTATTTTTATTGCCCAGCGAACTTTTAAGCATCATCCATCTTTCAGATGCCGTAAAGGGATTTTTTTGTGTGTAACTTTCTTGGCTACTACCTATTACTATGATAATTTCATCAAATTGAGAAACCAACCCTTCAATTACTTTGTAATGTCCTTTATGAAAGGGCTGGAATCTACCTACATAAAGTACTCTTTCATTCAACTTCTAGATCCTCCATTTCATCTAAAAATTCTTCAATATACTTACATTTAGTAGTTAAATAGTACATGCAGTGCTCACATCTTAAATCATCAAATTCTTTTTTTAGTTTAAGATTGAATACATAACATTCTCTCCCCACATATCCATCTTCTGAAGCCAATTCACTTTTGTTGATATCATAAGGTATTTTGGAAGATGATTTTGCGTTTTTCATTTTACTTTTTTTATTTGTTTTTTTCATAAATCACCTTTTTTACGTTATTTTAATGAACATTGGCACTTGGTGCTATAGGGTTTGTATTGATAAGGTTTGTTAATTTGTGCAATACGCTACTTTCGTTTTTATCTATATTAAGTGCATATTTCAATACTTCACTGAAATGTGTTACTGGTATTATTTGGATTTTACCGATGTAGCGTTCTTCCATAAGAACATCATTCAAATTTGCTTTGGGGATTATTACTTTCTTTATACCTGCTTCTACAGCAGCTTCTATTTTAGCTGTAACCCCTCCAATAGGAAGTACTTCCCCTCTTATATTCATTGAACCTGTCATGGCAATCTCCTGGTTAACTGGCACATTTTCCAGTGCAGACATAACTGCAGTTGCAATAGAAATAGATGCAGAATCACCTTCAACCCCTTCATATGTACCTATGAATTGTATATGTATATCATAATTGCTGATGTTATCGCCTATGTATTTTTTGATAAAGGCGGATACATTTTCTACAGATTCTTTGGCGATTTCACCTAGCTTTCCTGTTGCTATTACCCTGCCACTGTTTTTTGAATGGGAAGGGGTAACTTCTGCTACAATTGGGAGTACCATTCCTGCAAATTCACTGAGCCCAGAGTCAGGTGCACCCATCACAACAAGGCCGTTTACGACACCCACTTGTTCTCCATGATTTGAAATCATGCTGTATTCTTTCCTCTTTTCAATGGACCTTTCTGCGATTTGTTGTTCTAAGGTTTTTGCAATTCTTTTTGCATTTATAACATGCCTTGCAGTTACTAACGGGGATCCTTCGTTATTAGCCAGATCTCCCGCTACCCTTATTAAACCACCAAGCTCCCTCAGTCTAAGCGTAAGTTGTCCTCTCCTTCCTGCTCTCCTCTGCGCTTCTCTGATAACCTCACCTATTGCATATTTATCAAAATGAGGAATTTTCTTATCTTTCATTACTTCTTGTGCAATAAACCTTATCAATTTTTGCCTATTTTCTTCGTTATCTGGCATAATAGATTTCATGTATACTTCATATCCGTATCCTCTAATTCTAGATCTTAATGCTGGATGCATACCTTGTATGGATTCTAAATTTCCTGCTGCTACAAGTATAAAATTGCATGGAACTGGTTCAGTTTTTACTAAAGCACCAGCGCTTCTTTCACTTTGACCTATAATAGAATATTTTTTTTCCTGCATTGCCGTAAGCATACTGTGCTGGCTTTCCATTTTTAGAAGGTTGATTTCATCGATGAATAATACACCGTTATGCGCTTTGTGTATTGCACCTGCTTCTACCCTTTCATGAGGTGGTGTCTCTAATCCTCCTGACTGGAATGGATCGTGCTTTACATCCCCTAGTAGTGCACCGGCATGTGCACCGGTAGCGTCTACAAACGGCGGTTTATCAGTAGGTTCGTGACTTATTAGCAATTTGGGAATCATTACACCATCATTTTTTCCACTACCCACTCTGAAAGCCATTACCAATAAAGCAATTGCCATAATACCTACGAATAGGGCACTTGGATCAGGGGCACCCATCCCAAAACTAAAGTATATTGCCAGCGCAAGTATAGATACTACGATAAATATCAATATCATATTTTTTTGCTGTCTTACTTCAGCTGCTTTTAGCTTGTAGCTATTAACAATTTGCTTTCCACGCCCTGCTGGTACAACCCTTACTTTAGGTTCGTTTGGTTCTTCTTCATTTGGATATATTAAAATATCTTCCATCGTTTCATGAGGTAAAAAATCCACCATTGACCGTGCTATCATGGACTTTCCTGTCCCTGGATCACCTACAAGTACTACATGTCTTCTTTGTTTAGCTGCTTTTTTAACAACATTTATGGCTTCATCCTGCCCTATAACTTGATCCATTAATAAATTTGGTACTTGTACATCTTTTGTACTTTGGATCGTTAATTTTTCAATCCATTTATCTAATTCTGTTTGCATTTCTTTCTGTGTAAAATCAATGTTATCTACATTGTCTATATTATCTACATTATCATTATTTTGCATAAATAATCATCATCCAATTAAGGTGTTTTTTGTTTTGTGTTTTACATCATTTAATGAGGCTTTATGCTATAAAAAGGTTTTCTTTTTTTTGGATATACTGCCTAGTGAGCATTTTTGAGTTTAGTTGAATCCAAAAATTGTAAAACATCGTCATTAATTATCCTGAAATCACATTAAACATCTGTAGTGCAAGTAGAGAAAATTATTGGTTACTAAATAATAGATATAAGTTATTACTTACTTAGTAAGTGATTAAAATGATAAAAATTAAAGATGGAGTTTATTGGGTAGGTTCTAATGATAAGGATGTTAGAACAATCGATGTAATAATCCATGTAGAGAATGGAACTAGTTACAATAGCTATATAGTCAAAGGGCATGATAAAATAGCACTGATTGACACGGTTAAAGAACCTTTCGTAGACCAATTTATTAAAAATATAGAAGAGATTGCTGCTTTAGAAGACATAGATTACGTCATTGTAAATCATACTGAATTGGACCATAGTGGAGGACTTAAAAAAATTCTAGAAAGGTCTGATGCTGAAGTCGTAGCTTCTAAAAGTGCTTCACCTTTTATAAAACAAATTTTGCCAGATATTGTACCTATTTTTGTAGGGGAAGGGGATATACTCTCTTTAGGTGATAAGACGTTGGAATTTATTCATGCACCATTTCTTCATTGGCCTGACACCATGTTTACTTATTTAAAAGAGGATCATATACTATTTTCATGCGATTTTCTAGGCAGCCATTTTTGCAATGAAAATATTTTTAATGATGAATCGATGGATTTTTCATATTCATTCCAACATTACTATAATAGCATTATGAGGCCATTCAAACAACATATTATTAAAGCTATAGATAAAATTGAAAAAAAACAGATAGATATTGTTGCCCCCAGTCATGGCCCTATTCTTCGTAATGACCCATATAGTTACATAAAAAAATATAAAGAATGGTCTTTGCCTAGGAGAAAGGAATTAAAGAAAGCTGTTATTTTTTATGCATCTGCCTATGGAGGAACAGAAAAAATTGCAAAAAATATAGGTAATGCACTTAAAGATAATGGTACAAAAGTTGAAATTTTTGATCTTCAGGGCATTGAAATAAACGATAATATTGTTAGCATAGTAGAAGAGTGCGATGCACTTATAATAGGATCAAGTACAATTAATGGAGACGCTTTAAAACCTGTTTGGAACCTGCTATCAAGCCTTACTACAATTGATGTAAAAAATAAATTAGGGTTTGCTTTTGGAACTTATGCTTGGAGCGGTGAAGCACCGAGATTAATAGAAAACCGTATGAAGGACCTGAAAATGTTTGTTCCAGAACCATATTACAGGGTACATATGGTTCCGGATAAGGAGGATTTGAAAAAATCATATGAAATAGGCGTAATTTTATCAAACCATATTAATAAACAATCTCCTACTTAATTTAACCTTTGGTGATATGTACATAGAACAATTAGCTTTTCAACTTTTTTTTATACATGATATTGTTTATCCATGGGATATATTACATAAAAATTGGGAGTTACTGTATCATACAATAGGATTAAAAACACCTTCTTTGGTTTTTTTCATTGGATATTCCATTTTGGTTTCTTTTTAATTTTTTTCTATATACTCATTGATGGGCGTAATCAATTTTGATTACTATAGTTTTGCGTTTTTGAAAAAAGTTTTATGCTATTATATATTACCATATTTAATGATAGTTTAATGATAGAAATTCCCATTTATGAGGACCGGCACAACATTTAATTTATTGGTAAATAAATTCAATCCATACTTCAAGAATTACAAGAGTTTTAATCACCTAACTTTTTTACCTCTTTTATACACTACACGTTTTACATAATAATCAGCAAAATTGTACCAAAGAATTTAAATATTTTGTAGTGATTATTTTATACACTATGACATTCATTAGAAGGATAAAAAGCAAATCAGGAACATACCTTGCTGAAGTACGCAATGTAAGGGTTAATGGCAAGGTGAAACAGGAGTTTATAAGATATGTAGGCAAGGAAGTTGAAGGATCTATTGTGAGAAGAGTACAATCGAGTGATATAAAAGTAATGGAAGTACGCAGATCACTGGATGTTGAGATTGTTCATAGAATATCCTCTAAGCTTGGTATCAATGAGATGATACCTAAAAATGCTCTTGTTATGGTATATTCTCAACTACTTGACAGACCTGCAATAAACAGAATGCCTGAATACTTGCAGGAAACTGAAATATTGAGATATCTTGGCATTGAAAAAATTGATACTGCCAATCTTTATAAATCCCTTCAGAAAATAAATGATATGGATTTTTCAGCTATAGAGGATAATCTTGCAGATTTATTCCTCAACATAGAGAATGAAAATAAATCTGTAATCATAGATGTTACCGACACATATTTTACTGGAGATTCTCTAGATTCTAAACCAAGAAAAGGAAAGGAAGGGAGAATAAAGAAGCTTATACAGATAGTGCTTGTAGTAACGGAGAGAAGAGGATTTCCGCTGTTCCACCGTGTATATCCAGGAAATATATCTCCCAAATCCATTATGGGGGATGTTGCTAAAGAGTTATGGATGAAAGGATATACAGCGATCATAATGGACCGAGGGATGTTAGACCCAGGAAAGATAAAATCGATGTTAGATTTGAAATTCACTATTATATGTGGACTCAAGAAAACACCAGAGTTTAAGAGTATCATTGATGGTATTGATAGGAATGAAGTATACACAAAGAAGCATATGGTTTCACTAAAAAACACAAAAGTTTATTGTACAGACGTTGAATACCAATCAGGCAGGCTTATAATTGTATACAACCCAGAACTTGAAGTGTTGAAGAAGAGTCATTATTACGAACATTCGTCAAATGAGGATATAGCGAAATATCTAGGGTATTCGATAATATACCACAATACAGTATTAAGCACAGAAGAAGTTGTGAAAAAATACTACGATAAGGACTCAGTAGAGAGAGCATTCAAACAGATGAAAGGAGTTCTCGATCTGAGACCAGTCAGGGTATGGATGAAGTCCCATATAGAGGGTCATGTGAAAATATGTTATATAGCATATTCTATATTGAGTTACCTATCATACATACTGGAAAAGAAGGGTATAAGTGGATCAGACGCACTAAATACAATGAGGACAGGTTACAGGGTATATCTAGAGGATGAGAGGAACAAATTCAAATGGGAATCGATAGTTGCTTTATCAGCAATACAGAAGGAAATTATGGATGTAGTGATCAAAATGACCTAAAAAGTTAGGTGATTAATATGGTATGTACTTAACTACTAGGTAGGATATCCAACTAACCAAATAAATTAAATAGAAACGTTTAATATTCTTATTTATGGCAGACCTTACTAAAATTAAATATATGGTGCCTACATGGTCAGATATAGATCAATGGGTTGATAAAATTACTAAAAAGATTAAAAAATCCGATTTCAAACCAGAAGTAGTTATTGCATTGACTAGGGGTGGATGGGTTCCGGCTAGGATCATATGTGATCATCTTATTATAAAAGAACTATACGCAATAAAAACAGAACATTGGGGATTGACAGCTACGCGTGATGGAAGTGCAAAATTAAGGGATAAAATATCAGTAGATTTAACAAATAAAAAAGTTTTGATCGTTGATGACATTACAGATACGGGTCAGAGTTTAAAGCTTGCTATGGACCATGTATACCGGCATTCTCCATCAGTTCTTAAAACGGCAACACTTATACATATAAGCCATTCTTCAGTTGAACCTGATTTTTATGCAGAACTCATGAAAGAAGAAAATTGGAGATGGGTAATATTCCCTTGGAATTACAGAGAAGATATTAAAAACATTTTATCTAATTACAAAGATATTTCTGACAATTATGAAGAAATAACTGATAGAATAAAAAAAGATATCAATATAAGTGTAGACCCGTTGCTGATTAAAGATTTGCTAACGGATTGATTATGGTGCAAGTATGAATAATGTTAAAATTGAAAATTTGCCCGGTATAGGAAAAAAAATCACAATTGAATTGATTGACGGGTTAGCAATAATTGTTATTTCAGATTCCCAGGACCGTTTCATAACATTAAAGGATAAAAAGGGCAATGAACTTACCGTAAAATTATCTAATGATGATTACAGGACATTTTGCGCTATGCTTATTGCAGGCGATATGTTCTGAGGGCTATAATTATGGATATAGTATCTGCTCTTGGTGTTCTATTGTTTCTTTCTTTTCTAGGTTCATATTTAATGGAATACTTTGGACAATCAACAGTGCTTGCATATATTATTATTGGAATTTTTATTGGTCCATACATAGACCTTCGCCCTTTGGGAATACCATATACTGGATTGATACAGAATACTTCTATACTTTCGATGTTCGGCAATATAGGATTGATTTTCATATTTTTCTTTATTGGATTAAATTTTTCTTTTAGAAAACTTTCAAAATACAAAACACCTTCGATAATAATTGGAATTTTTGATGTTTCTATAAATATGATTGCAGGCATTGCAATAGGGCTAATTTTTCATTGGCCTGTTTTAGACACATTATTTTTGGCTAGTATTATAGCCATGAGTTCTACTGCAATTACAGTAAAAGCTATTGAAGACCTGAAAAGATTAACTACACCAGAAACAGAACTTATGATTAGCATTATGATTGTAGAAGATTTTCTTTCAGTTTTAATATTGACCATATTAAGTTCTTCATACCTTACAACTATAAAGAGTATAAATTTAGCCATTTTTGAATCGTTCGGGATTATAACATTGATAGCATTTTACATGATACTGACGTTTATTTTCATACCCACTATAAAAAACAAAATTGTTAAGAGGTCTAGCGATGAAGTTGTAGTTATGTTTATAGTCGGTATTGTTATGTTGTCAGGAAGCTTATCAGCTTTTTTCAGTATATCCCCAATAATAGGAGCTTTTTTTATAGGTATGGCATTGGCAGAAACGGACCTATCTAAATTGGTAGAAAGCAAAGTTAGACCTATTGGCTTTTTGTTCATTTCTTTATTTTTCATATACATCGGTACATTAATTAACCCTTTTTCTATAACTAGCCTTATTCCAATAATTATAGCATCTTTATTTGCTATTTTTATAGTTGAACTTATAATCGTAAGTAGCTTGGTGTTTCTTCTAGGATATACATCATCTATATCTACAAGTGTAGGGATTGGATTATTGCCAAGAAACGAAGAATCTTTCGTCTATGCTTCATTGGGGTCAACATTAAAAAGCAATTCGGAACCTTTGCTTACCAACGGGTCTTTGTTGTTTCCCATTGCTGGAATTATATCACTTGTTACAACAATAATTACACCGATATTTATAAAATTCAGTAAAAAAATCGCCTATTTTTTATCTTTTCTAGTACCAAAAAGCGTAAAATGGAGTGCTGGAATTATATCTAAAACAATGAAGATTGCTTTATCAAATACAACGTATATAAAGAAGGGAAATGTATATATGATGGCATTTCCACCTATCCTCAATATGGCAATTCTGATATCAGCTTTTTATTTTCATTCTTTTTTTATATTACCATTGATTTTAATTTCATTAATAGTTGATTTTTATATGTTCAAGACAGGTCTTATAGAAATATCTTCTAGAGTGTATTATGAAGGCATAAAATCTAAAAAAAGTGCATTGTTATATTCTTCCTACGTTTTAACTTTTTTTTCATCTACAATATATTTGCCCATTTTGTTTTTAGGTAAAAATTCAGATTTAATTTTATTTACGAGTATTTTTGCAGTATTGTTCATTTACGTTTCATTTATTATTTTTTACAAACTAGAGCATATTGAAAAATTTTCTAAAATGCAATAAATTCATGATATATTTATAAAGGCATATTATATATAAGCCATTATGACTAAAAAACCATTTACCACTGCATACGTTATGTCATTTTCAAATGCCAATATAAACGATGTTTTAAAAAAAATAGATGTTGATTATCCAGGTATAACTATAATGTCCAATAAAGCTAAAGTTGTAAATATTTTCATAAAAGGATTGGATGTTAAAGCCGCCAACATTATGAAACAGGAATTTTTAGCTGCTGGTGCCGATTTGGCCATATCAAAAAATGCTTCTATGTTCCGTGGGAAAAAAACAGATGCAATAGCTATTGCTTCATTATCACAATACAGGAAGGTCATTAGCAAACTTAAAGTTCAACCTTTTGGCATACCAGTATTGGCTAATTACATAGAAAATATATTAAATAACATTCAGAACCCTAAAAAAATCTCATTGTTACCCCATTTATATGATAGACCTTTGATAATGGGTATCCTCAACGTTACACCCGATTCATTTTATGATGGAGGAAAATATTTTGATGTTGAACATGCAATTTCACACGGTATTGAAATGTTATTACAAGGAGCAGATATTGTAGATGTTGGAGGTATGTCTTCTAGACCAGGTGCAGAGGAGATTTCATGCGAGGAGGAATTAAATAGAACAATACCAGTAATAGATGCACTTAACAACAAAGGTATTTTATCCATAGATACTATGCACCCAGAAGTTGCAGATTCTGCACTCGTTCATGGAGCAAAAATTATAAATGATATAACCGGATTTAAAAATTATAAAATGGTTAAAGTGGCTAAAAAAAGAAAGGCTATTGCGTTGGTTATGCATATGAAGGGTGATCCAAAAACCATGCAGAAAAATCCAGTATACGAAGATGTTGTAACAGAAATATACAATTTTTTTGAAAAAAAGATAAAAAGGCTTAATAACAATGGTATAAATGACATAATCCTTGACCCAGGAATAGGATTTGGAAAAACGTTGGAACATAATATAACAATACTTAAAAACATATATGCTTTTAAGTCATTGGGATATCCTGTTATGATAGGAATATCTAGAAAATCATTCATAGGTAAAATTACTGGAAAGGATGTCCATAATCGCCTTTATGGAAGTATTGCTGTAGAGTCTTATGCATTCCTTAACGGTGTGGATATAGCAAGGGTACATGACGTTGCTGAAACAATAGATGTCTTTATGATGTTGAATGCATTAAAAAAGTAAATATAAATTCATAATGTAATGGGAAGTGATAAATTATGGATGACGATGATTATTATCAGATATTGGGCGTTCCAAAAGATGCTAGCCCAGATGACATTAAAAAAGCATTTAGAACCTTGGCTAAGAAATACCACCCTGATATGAATACAGAAAACAAGCAGGAAGCAACAGAAAAATTCAAAAAAATTTCTGAAGCATATGAAGTGCTTATTGACCCTAAAAAAAGGGAATTGTATGACCAATACGGGAAAGAGGGGGTAAAAACACAATTTGGTCCAGATGGATTTAATTGGACAAACTTTACCCATGCTTCAGATGTTGAGGACCTTTTCGGGGATGAATTTTTAAGATCTTTTTTCGAACAATTTGGAGGTGGAATGGGAGGTTTTGGCAATGTTACATTTGGCAATTATGGTAGGATGAGAAGGAGGCATAGCAATGAAGCAAGTGATATTCAAATTTCAGTGGATGTAACATTGGCTGAAATGATTAATGGATGTAAAAAGAATATAGATATATGGAGATATGAAATATGTAATGTTTGCCATGGTACTGGGTCTAGAAGTTCTAGTATTAAACAATGCCCTACTTGCAATGGGTCAGGAGAGGTTAGAAATGTACGTTCCCATGGATATTCAAGAATAGTTACCATCTCTACATGCCCTACCTGTAATGGATCTGGGACTGTGAATGATGACCCTTGCAAAGAGTGTAATGGCAAAGGCGTTAAAAGGGTAAAGAAAAATATAACAATAGATATTGATCCAGGAGTTCCTGACAAAACTATATTGAGACTTAAGGATGAAGGTAATCAAGGAGGAGATGGTACTAAGGGGGATGTATACATTGTTGTAAATCTGATAAATGACCCTAATTTTGTTGTAGATGGGTTGAATTTGCATTCTACCATAAAAGTTCCATTTTATACTGCAATCTTGGGGGGGAATGTATCCTTTGATACACCAACAAAAACACTTTCTGTAAAAATTCCTCCTGGTACTCAACCAGACGATATTCTCAGGATAAAAGGTGAAGGTATCCCTGAATGGAGAAATTTTAGCAAAAAAGGGGATATATACCTGAAAGTAAAGATATCAATTCCCAAATTATCAGAATTAAATTCAGAACAAAAAGAAAAGCTTAAAGCTTTCTTGGATTCTTTGGGGAATAATTCACCCACTAAAAGGAAATGGTTTCCATTATGAAAAATTCACCACGTATCAAAGATCTCCCTTCATCTGAACGCCCGATAGAAAGATTAATAAAAAATGGACCAGGTTCACTTTCAATGGCAGAACTTCTTGCGATACTTATTGGATCGGGGATTAAAGGTGAAAACGCATATAATGTTGCTGAAAAAATTTTATCAGAATACACCTCAAAAGATCTGATAAACATACACTTCAGTGAACTTATGTCTTTGAAAGGCATTGGTAAAACCAAGGCATCCCGAATAATAGCAGGGATTGAATTAACAAAACGGTTGCAATCATATAAAGAGGATACACCTGTATACATAAATTCTTCTGAACATGCATTTAATCTTGTAATAAATGATTTGAAAGATAGTACAAAAGAGGCTTTGGTTGCCATATTTTTAACAAGAAATAATAGATTGATCAATTATGTAAAAATAGGACAGGGAGGGATATCGTCGATTACAGTTAAAACAAAGGATATTTTAGTAGAAGCTTTAAAATCAGATGCTGAAAAGATAATTTTAGTGCATAATCATCCTTCAGGAGACCTTACCCCTAGCAAGGAAGATATTGAATTTACAAAAAACTTGATAAAACAATGTGAGGTTATACATATTCCATTAATAGATCATATCATAGTTGGTTCGAAAGGATATAAGTCTACTATGTGAACATTTCATCAGAAATAAATATCATAATTCACTTATCTTAATGATGCTCTTAGGGTTTATTACACCATTAATCGAATTGTTTTCAATACATTTTATAGTAGCCTTGGCAAGAGATTTTACATTTATGGGGATTCCTACATCAAAAGGTTTCCCTACAAAGGGAAGCTTTGATATTTTATAAACAGAAAAATATAAATATTGCATTTTGCCGGTATCATAAACAGGACCCGGCCTGAATATTACACTATTAAAATTTTTTTTAGATATATATTCTTCTGCTTTTCTTTTTGAAAGGATATAATCTTTCGATATTATTGGTGGTTTAGCATATGCGGAAATAAATGCAAATCTTTTTATTCCACTTTTTTCAGATTCTTCAGCTAGAATTATGGCACTTTCACCATTTATCTTTTTAAAGGTAATGTCTTTGGAAGGGATTTCTTTTATTATTCCAACTGCATGAACAACCGCATACACACCATCCAATTGTTTCGACCATGTTGAAGGTTCTAATAAATCACCTTTTATCCATTTTACTTGTTTCATCCAGGGTTCTATCCTCAACGGATGCCCTCTACGGCTTAAACTTATGACGTCGTATCCGTTATCAAAAGCAGTTTTAACTATTGCACTGCCTATAAAACCAGTACCTCCTGCAACAAATATTTTGATTTTGCCCATGATATAATATATACATATTGTGTATATTAAGAATTTCTAACGTTTAATATAAAATGCGTATTATTTGGGCATCGTTCTCCATACCCGCCATTTCTCTTTATATGTATATTTCTTTTCTTTTTCATTTGGAGAAACTATAGGGGAAATCCATGGTTTAAAAATAATTTTTTGTGGAAATGGGCTTGTAACAGGTCTTTTTAAAATTTCTTTTGTTAAATCAGATAGCTTATGAAATTTACTCCAGTCTTTTTCTTTATTAATACTTGTTTGCTGCATTCTTACTTTTTTGGCTTCTTCTACATAAGGAAGTACGTTTTTATTGATAATACTCTTAACTGGTTCCATATCTTTTTCTAGAACTATAGCTTCAAAAGGGCACTCAGCTACACATATTTTGCAACCAATGCATTTCCCGGAGAGGTAAGGGAATTCCGTCATCCATAATCTTTTTTTGTTATCTCCTTCTATACTAGAACTGGTAGGGGGGGTCATGTCTATTGCCTTTACAGGGCATACATCCATGCAAACACCACATGAGTGGCATTGGTCGCTTATCTTAAGATAAAACGCCATTTCTACCACCTTTATTTTTATACCATTATTCCTTTACCACATCTTTCCTTGTTGATGGCTCTTTTTTCTTGCTTGCTGCTTTTGTAAAAATATTTGGAAATACAACATATAAAAATGCTATTAACCCCAGTATAGATATTATTGTGAAGCATGCATAGAAAGAATTTACTGCCAATGTGGTGTTAACTGTTGAACTGAAATTGTTATACATATATGTCCATATATCAGATCCTCCTGTAGATGTTGTGATAGATCCATTAGGCTGTGTTACATATCCAGCATTGGCATATCCTACTATGCTTTCTGTTACAAAAACAACCCCCGTCAGGTAAAAAAATGTAGCTACTGCTATCAAGATTGTTACAACCTTGTTAGCGGTTTCATTTTCATCTGTATCTATAATCAATTTTAGTAATAATGCTGCAGCAACTAAAACAATAGAAAGAGGCATAAAAGGAACTGCAATTGGATAATCCCCAAACGTTCCAACATAAAACAATTCAAATCCCAATAATAAAGTTCCAAACATTAATCCGTCTCTGATCATAACGTATGCTAACCACCATATATCAGCACCTAACCTTAACGTAAACTTATCTAAAGTCCTTAAAAAATAGTTCCTTGCAATTTGTAGTGAAAAGGCACCTAAAAATAGCATTGTTACTGTCAATGCAATGGTAGTTTCTGTGTATACAGAACCACCAGATGCAAACCCAGCGGAGATATTTCCTGCTGAAGTTGCATTGATATGCCCAATATTAAATGACATTGTATGAACTGCTCCCAATATAGATATTATAAATGCTCCAAGTATAATCATTGCTATAGGGAGATACCCTCTAACCATTTTGTTGTTTTTTATCATTACATATACACCTTGTTTATATAATATTAATTCATACATTTTATGTATATTAATTTTACTTTTAACAAATATTTCATTTATACATTTTATAAACAGAAAGTATATAGGAATATTCACCGAAGGATACCTGTACAATAAAGCATATGGTCTACAGTTTATCCAATTACCTGAATTTTTTCATATACTATTATCTAGTCAACTACCCCTCCCTGACGGAATGGGCTTGTTGCTGGTCTCCCCTCCACCGAGTGGAGTTTCATTGAACCGCA
>JBMFVL010000015.1:0-27039 GCA_049966015.1 Thermoplasmata archaeon
TAGTAGATTATTAATGTTACGCTTTCATCCCCTTGCCAAGTCAAGGGGTCTTCCCGCTCACGTTAGATAAAGATATTTTATTTGTAAATAAAAGGATTTACTTATCTATTGCGTCTTTAATATGGATTTGTCGTATTTATCTTTTTAGATATCGAAAAAGATAAATATTGTTAAAAGTATTATCACTTATGAAGACATACCAATACATTATAATTTCTTTAGTTATGATTTTCATATCATTTCTTATAAGGGTTATTGGTTTTTTAATTGATGGAAATATAGCAGTAGAATTGGAAGCAGTACACATTATAGTGGATATATTTATTACGCTTTTTATTCTGGTAACTTTGCGGATAATTTCTAGCAATTATAGCAAAAAATTTTCATATGGATTGTTCAAGGTTGAGGATCTTATTTCCTTCATTCTGGCAATTATTGTTGCTTTGACAGGAATTGAGTTATTTTATACAGGCATATTATCAAAGCCATATTTTAGCTTTATTTCTGGAATATTTCAAGGAATTTCAGTAATACCGCTATTTTTTGCCGGATATTTCAAGATCATAGCTGGTAAAAAAATGGGATCACCTTCCCTAGTATATGATGGAAAGCATACATATACAGATGTTTATGAAGGGCTAGGCGTATCTGTAGGGCTTATCCTTACCGGTGTATTTAACAATAACTTTTTTTATTATATTTCTGTAACTATAGCATTGATTGCTCTGATATATACCTCCTATTCAATAGGAAAAGAATCTACACTTAGCTTACTTGACCTTCCTAAAGATAGGGATATGAAGAAAAAAATAGAAAAGGTTGTATATGACATTCCAGAGGTAAAGGATGTTAAAGAAACCAGAATGAGATGGGCAGGACCGGTATTATTTGTTGAACTTGTTATTGAAATGGACCCACGATTAACAATAGAGGATGCGCACCCCATTACAGAGGCAATAGAAGAAAAAGTAAAAAAATCAATAGAGGGGGTTTATTCTGTAACGGTACATGTGGAACCAATAAAGCGTAAAAATTTGAAAGTGCTTGTGCCTGTAACGGATAAAAACAACAAGGCATATATAAGTGATAAACTTGTTAAATCTCCATACTTCTGCATAATGGTTTTAGATGAAAACAACGCAGTACAACTTTCTTTTCAGGATAATACCATCGATACTTCAGAGGATTTAGCGGGGATAGATTTCAAGGAATACCTTATGAATAACAAAATTACAGATATTGTGTGTACAGATGTTGGTGAAATTACATACGGGCTGATGCTTTCATATGGGATATATTGCTGGCATTCTGGCAAAGATTCTTTGGAGAATATAGTGAATTTGATGAAAAATAACCAATTAAAAAAAATAAGGCATCCAACTAAAAACTCTATTAGGAAAACAAAAACATGAAATTTGCATTGTTTATTGATTGCTGCCTATATAAGGTCCTTTATGTATCAGTGGGTCATTAAGCAACTGCGGAGGCAAAAATCCATCTGTGATTTTTTGAGTGGTTGCATATCTGTAAAGGGCTGCTACTAAAACCGTATCAGCTGTTGTGACAATTATCAATACAATAGAACCTAAAATCATTCCAATCCCCATTAAAAGGAATCCGTAGAAAATAATATTTTTAAAATACAAAAGATAAAACCCGTAAATACCTATGATTATTGAGGATATTACCCCAATCGCACCTATAGCTGCCATAATAAGATTTGAGATGAAAGTTGTTCCAAAGTTTTCCATGAACAGGGATTCAGACCTATCCAGGGAATCCCAAATAGACATATCTTCAAATAAAATAACGGGTATAATGAAGTAGGAAGAAATAGCCCATACCGTTTCAAGGGATATTCCAACCACATCCCCTATAAAAGCACCGAACGCACCACCTATTTTATTAGAGAGTACATAAGTAACTAATCTTATTATTATACCTACAGTTGCAGCAACGATTGCCCATAATAATATTTTAGTTATTTTAGAATTTGCCAATTTAATACCATCTAATACCGTTGCTTGTTTTCCATTCAACTTAAGCATTGCTGCACCCATGAGAGATGCAGAAAAATAAGTTCCTACCAACCAAAACAAAAAATATGCCGGTATCCATATTAAAATTATTGCACCACTTGCACTCGTTCCATTGATAACAATTTTATTGATCAAAATTTCATATGAAAAAAAAGAAAACAATATTAAAATACCTATAAACGCCAGGGAGGACATTACAGGGAACAACAATAAAGATTCATCTTCTCTTATAACCTTGAAGGATGTCTTAGTAACATCCCACGAATTGAATTTTGTTATACCCATTAACTTCTACATTGTAATAGGGATATTTAAATTTGTTTTTAATCAAACTTTGTTGTACAATTCAAATAATTCCAGTTGTATTCAGGAAATAATATGTTCGTTTGAAGGAATCAATCTAGAAACATAATTTAATTGATAATTAAAAATTGAAATATGTTTATTGTATTTTTGATTGCTTTAGAATGTTGGGCCTTGCCCTACATATGGTCCTTGTCCTATGTAAGGATTTGCTTTGCCTACATAATGGGAGGGCACTAACCCTTCTTCGAGCTTGCCGGTTGTAGCATATTTGTACAGAGCGGCTATTAGAACACCATTAACAGCAGACCCTATTAGTACAGATATAGCTGCTAGAACCACTCCAGCTAATATCAGTACTATGCCCAACAAAAAGGTGTGTGCAGTTATAAATATCCCGGCCACTACCATAACTATGCCACCTAGTACACCCCCTATTATAATAGCATTAACAATCATGTTTGATATGAATGTGTTACCGAAGTTATTCCAATAAATTGATGCAGATCTCTTAAGGGATTGCCATGCAGAGAGATTTTCATATAGTAAAACTGGCAATATAAAGTATGTAGCTATACCCCATACCGCACCTGCAGCAATGGACAAGATAAGTTTCCCGAATCCTTTTAGTTTGCTTGCAATTATGTTAATGATAATACCTACAGTTCCAGCGAATATAGCCCATAAAAATATTTTTTTCCATTGTGACTTGGCTCCTTCAATACCATCTGAAAAACTTGCTTGCTGACCGTTAAGTTTGATCATGCTTGCATTTATAAGCGCAGCTGAGAAAAATGTATGGACAAACCACAACATGAAGTACCCTGTAATCCATATTATAGCTATCAATGCATCCTTATCCGTTCCTGATTGTATTGATGAAAATATCACTAGGAAAGATGACACTGCCAGTAATATTACAATACCTATTAATGCTAACGCTGAAACTACAGGAAACAACAACAACGCTTTATCCTCTTTTATCATTCTAAAAGCGGTTTTGCTTATTCTCCATGATTCACTCAATGTTTGGAACATATTTAAAATATATTAATGCATATATTTAAAATTAACTCATTTTATTGTATGTTTAATAAATAAATTGAAATCTTCATATGAATTTTATGCTATTTAATATTTTTAAGTAATGAATCCATACGAAAAAAATAAGAAAGTTGTTGTTATATGAACATATATGATAAATTTTGATTTGAATTATCAGGGGGTTAAACTTTATTTCGGAGAAGGATCTGTTACAAAATTGTCTGCGCATATAAAAGGATTGGAAAAAGTCATCATTGTAATGGGAAAATCGAGTGGAATTAAGTCAGGGGCTTTTGATGATGTAAAGCATGAATTGGAAAAATATAACACAAAATATTATGTTTATGATGGAATTACACCCAACCCCACTGTACAGCAAGCACAAACCCTTGTTGAACTTCTAAGGAAAGAGAGTGCAGACGGTATTGTTGCTATTGGTGGAGGGAGTGTTATAGACACTGCTAAAGTTGCAGGTGTTGCAAAAGCTGAAAATGGAAATGTAATGGATTATTTCTTATATAGAAAAAAAGCAACAAAAACGTTTCCACTTTTTGTTGTGAACCTTACCCATGGTACCGGTACTGAAGTAGATAGATACTCAGTGCTTACGGAATCAGAAACCAAAAAAAAGAGGGGAATGGTTACAATTTACCCTACTGTAAGTGCAGATGACCCTAAATACCTTATTTCGTTGCAAAAAGATCAAACCATTTTTACTAGCCTTGATGCTTTTTACCATTCATATGAATCTTCAACTAAAATAAGCTCTTCACCTTATGTAGATGCACATTCGAATGTAGCTGTTTCCACCATACAAAAATGGCTCCCTAAAACATTAGGGGAATTATCTAATAAAGATTATCGATACTGGCTTCTATATGCATCTATGATGGCAGGAATTGCAATAGACCTTGCCGGTACACATATAATACACCTTATAGAACATGCTATAAGCGGCACCAATCCATATGTTCCACATGGTGCAGGCTTGGCAATTATAGGACCCAGGGCAGTGTACTACGTACATAAATTCATCCCTGAAAAATCAGCGCCAATTCTTTCCATATTAGACCCAAACATAATGTCAGTAAAAGATGATGCTGAAAAAGCGGAAAAAGCATTGAAAAAATTCCAGGAGAATATTGGTTTTAAGCAAACTTTGGGGGATTATGGCATAGGAAGAGATGATGTAAAAAACATAGTAAATATGGCATTGGAGAGCCTTAAACTTCAGGGTAAAGGAATACCCATTTTAAAAGAAGAGGATATAGAAGATATCGTTTTATCAGGATTATAAACATTTTCAAATTGATTAATAATTTTTAACCCCATGTTCGAATATTAATTATTTTTTAAAATATCTATATAATGGCGTTAGCCACAATCTCATTATATTATAAATTAAAATATTAAAATTAAAAGGTTTATTGAAGTGGTTGGTTTGGTGGGTTTTGATCATTTAGGCCTGTGGTTTCAGTATTTGTTTGTACTGTGGTTGGTGTTTTCGGTTTTCTAAGGAAGGCTAGCAATCCTAATATCAAACCTATTATAGCAATGACCAGTGCAGCGATACTCAATGAAGTGTTGTTGTTAGTAGTTGTGGTTGTAGAGGATGTACTTGTTTTCACGTTGTTCAACTGAGCTGTTAAGTTGGATATCTCGCTGTTTAATTTGTTGATCTCTGCCTGTTGCTGGGAATCGTTCAGACCATATGTGGTATTGAGGTATTTTGCAGTAGACATTAAACTGGTCAACTCACCGGACAACGTATTCAACATGGAGTATAAAGCAGAAATATTGCTTCTCAACACACTTATGTTACCATTTAAACCATTTATTGCAGAATTCATCTGTGATATTTGCGTCTGTATAGAAGATAATTTGCTGTTTATTCCATTAATTTGTTGCTGGAGGTTATAAACCATCGGGTTTTGTATGTATGCTGTTAACTCTGCCGGGTTTATTACTGTTGGAACCCCATCATAAGAGGTGCCTATTACACTTACTGCGTATGATCCCGAGTAATCTGGTAAACCGTTGATCAACCCTTGCATGAAACTGGAACTGTTCCCTGATGGCAACTGGGCAGTACCAACCCATTCATTTAAAGTTGAATCAAAATACAATGGTATTGTAACGTATGCTGATACTAAAGAGAATTCACTTTGCAAATTTGAGGGATAGATTACTGCACCGTACATACCATACTGTACAGCCTTTCCGTTGGAGTAGGTTATATTAGCGTATACAGTCAGATTGTTACCTTCAATCAATGTGGTATTGGATAATTTGACAGCAGGGTTAGATGCAGAAGGTGCTATGTATATTTGACCGAAGTAGGAACCGTTAAACCATGTGCTATATGAATATGAATCATAGCTTGAATTGATAAATATTGTGTATAATCCAGATGGGACATTAGATGGAACTTGCATTTCTTGCCACACTCCATTTGGGCATTCTATACTGGTTATATACTTTCCTTGTGAATTTACCAGTGTGAAATTAATAGTCGCTCCAAACATAGTATTGGAATCAAACGATGGTTGTATACTGCCACCTACAGCAATTGTTTGACCAGGGGCAGCAGATCCTGGTTCAATGGCTAAGGACCCTAATATAAGCGAATTTTGAAGCCCGTCACCGTTTATGAATGGCAGGAATCCATAGCTATTTGTTCCGATCAGGATAGATACACCTACGGGGTAATTCCCCAGTATTAATCCACTAAAAGACCCGCTTGTAGTGGTTATCGGTATTGTAGTATTGACAAGAGTATATTTGTTTGCCAATATTGAATATGTTGATAGATCAAATATAGTCGCTGAATTTGTTGTGCTTTGTGTATCGTTTAATATCCAATAATCTGCACCGGATATGGAGAACCCCATTTGAAGGTTATATGGCGATAAAGGATATACACCGAACTGTATGAGATATCCAAGGAATATGGAAGTGCTTTCATTACCTTTAATTCCACTAGAACTCCCGTTTACAATAAGGTTTGTTAACCCCACTTCACCGTTGCTGATAGATATCGTCCCATTCCACGTATTGCTCTTTGATACATATGTTAGTGAAACAATCTTGGTATAGCCATTTAAGGTCTCCATGGAAGCATAGAATTTACCTGTTGTTACGTTTGCAGTGCCATTTAATATCGTCGCTGCAACATATATCGTTTGCCCATCCAAAAACTGGTACGTTTGAACACCGGTGTTGTTGTAAGCATTAACAGTAATAGTAAGTGTACTAGGTGCTTTAGTACTTTCCATCTGCTTTAAATAGGTTGCAAACGCACCTATGTTTAGAGAACCAAACCCTGTAACCAGGTTGTATCCATAATGGTCAGTCCATGGAATGTTATATCCAAAGGTTATGGGATGGAAAATTGCAGAATAGTTTGTACTTGTTCCGAGGTAGTACAGAGAAGGATTTGCCAATCCTACTGGTTTTCCGGTATATTGAACTGCGAGTGCTATTAAACCTGCAAATAATGGGCTTGCTTCACTGGTCCCCCCACCTATACCAGGGCCTGTTAATGGAAATACGAACACATCCCCTGGAAATACAGATGCTTGTAATGATACATCTGGGACCATCCTACCGTTTATATACCCAGATGGTGTAGGTACGTTTTGGTACCATGGCTTGGGTTCCCAGATACTAACTCCACCTGTGCTTCCTCCATAATTAACTTGGTTTGGTATAAACCCATAGTTAGACCACGCTGTTTCTTGATAGCTTCCTGAACTTGTCATATAGGTGGTTGTACCTCCAACAGCTGTGACATAGGGAGAGGTTGCGGGGTATCCCACTGCACCGTAGGTACCAACACTATCACCAGTACCACCGGTATCACCAGATGAGGCAGAAAAAGTTATACCTTCAAGTGCACCTATTTGGTAGTACTGGTCTGTAAGTATGACGTTATAATATAAATTAGCTGGTCCATAGATTGAAAAATAGGATTCAGACATGGAGAAACTTTGAGATAAGGTGTTTACAGCATTCAAGCTATCTATTTGAGCAATAACAGGTGCAAGGGGTAGATCAAAGTTAGCAATGTAAAGGGTAATGTTAGCACCTGGTGCCATTGTATGAGATGCTTCAACATCCATTGCTGTTTCACCTGCCCATCCGGTTGAAATACCCATTTGTGGATCGTATGGTCCTATAGGAACTATATTCAAGCTTGGTGGGGCAGGAAGACCATACATTTGATCGTATTCCTGCAAATCTTGCACAATGTAGGGTTCTCCAGCAAAATCAAGGATACCTATCGTTGCTCCTTTACCCGTTATGTTTTTTGCATATAGGCCTGTTGCATTATATACTGTCTGTAAAGAGGTTGTCGGGTAAGGTTCTATTGTAAATGGAGGGATTTGTTTTGGGCTTACAGAATTTGCTGGGAAGGAATTTATTTTATTTTTCAATTCATTGATCGTGTTCATATTTACGAAGGTTGAGGGGTGTTCAAAGAATAGATGTGAAATGTTTGAGGAATATATGTTTACTCCGCTGATTGTAGGAGTACCGTAGGCAGAATAATATTGTTGTTGACCATTGGAATATATTCCAACGCTCAGTCCTAGATATTGAGTGAGTTGTTGTACAGTGCCAGTTGCTATTATCATAGAATCCATAGGAGTAGATTGTATTGTAAACCCATCCTGTGTAAGTATTGATTTTACCTGGTTGAATTTGTTTAGATCGACAAATGTATTCATAATTGCCTTCTGAGTTAAGAATTTATGATACATCGGAGAACCAGGGGTGGATACCAGCTGCACTTCTGATTGCAATAATCCAGTATTTTTCAACGGTATATTTATTATAACAGTTACTTTCTGTTGGGGATTCATTAACCCCATTTTAGAATAACCTTTTACAATTGTTTGTGGTACTACATATACTTGATTTTTCGCTTTTTGTGTGTTCATAGCAGATGCTATGGGAGTAAATACAGAAAACAACAACAAAATCGCTACCAAGGCTATACCACCGTTTATTAAAATTGCTCTTTTATTTTTATACATTTCATTACTCATGCTCAAACCCCTTTACAAAAAGTATTTGCTTGATGCTATATATAGATTGCCATTTATTTAAAAGAGATAAAATACTTATACATAAATATTTAAGACATATGTATTTGTCTTATAGATTTTTTTGTACTAGACATAATGGTATAGGTAGTGTCAATTAATGGTATCAACCCCCTATTTTTTAGGCATTATGGAGGCAATTATGACCATTTTAACACTTCATCCTATAGAGATGTAAAGGTTTATTTCATAAAGGTAAACAATATAGGTCATTGCGTTAATCGGTTCTATAAATTTTTAAATATTTAAAATAGATAGCATGGTTTGTGGAAATATGAAAGTCAAAGTGGTTGTTAATGGCTTTGGAATTATTGGGAAAAGGGTTGCAGATGCTGTTAAAAAACAGTCTGATATGGAACTTATAGGGGTAGTAAAGGCGCATCAGTCATATAGTGCGAATATTGCAAACGAACTTGGGTATCCACTATATATTGCAAGTTCATCCAACAAAGAGGATTTTTTGAAATCAGGTTCAAAAATTGAAGGTACATTAGAAGATGCATTACAAGTTGCAGATGTTGTTGTAGATGCAACTCCTGATAAGGTTGGTAAGGCCAATGCAGAAATTTATAAAAAATACAAAAATTTAAAAGCAATATGGCAAGGTGGGGAAAAAGCAGACATTGCTGAGGTTTCATTCAATGCAATGGCTAACTATGAAAAGGCCATAGGAAAAAAATATGTACGAGTAGTATCATGCAATACAACTGCGCTTTGTAGGAGTATAGCAAGCATTAAAGAACATTACAACATTGCGGAAGTTAATGCTGTTATAGTAAGAAGGGCTGCTGATCCGTCAGAAACAACTAAAGGACCAATAAATTCCCTGGAGCCTGCGTTGCACATACCCTCCCACCACGGGCCAGATGTACGCAGTGTTCTCCCAGATGTGAACATTCAAACCATGGCAGTAAAAGCTCCAACTACACTTATGCATATCCATTCCATAATCATGAAAATCAATGAAAATGTTAGTGCAGAAGATGTTTTGAAAATATTTGAAAATGCCCCCAGAATACGTATATTTAAAGAGAACGATAAAATCACAGGAACAGCTGAACTTATAGAATACGCCCGAGATATAGGGAGAACACGGGGTGACTTGATGGAAAATGCCATTTGGAAAGAAGGTTTGAATGTTGTTGGAAAAACCATTTATTATTACCAGGCAGTTCATCAAGAATCCATTGTCGTCCCTGAAAACATCGATGCCATCCATGCAATGTTTGAGATGTTCAAAGACAAAAACAGTTCTATAAAATCAACAGATAATACACTCGGTATTTCAAAGATTTAGGTTCTTCTAAATATTTCTTTAACATTTATTTCTCCGTTTTTCATAAAAATCACTTCTATACCCATCATAAATCGCCTAAATGCATAGCTTGGATAATACCAAATTACGCTTGTTTCTTGCCCATTGCTTTTTACTATATATGGAAATAAGCCAGGTTCAAACATACCATTTTCTTTTAGCAATGTATATGATTTATAAATGGCTTTGTATAAAGGGGAATAGTTACTGGATTTTATATTAAGTTTTTTTAATATGGATTTTTTACCTCTTAACAGGTCAAAATTAAAAAGGGTTGAAGTATAACCTTGGTCTATGCTTTCGTGCTTTACTATTAGCCATCTAAATGGACTCATGGTAGGTTCTACATATAAATCATTCCCCTTTTTGATATACGCCATGAGTATTACCCTCAAAACATAATTTCCTACCAGAATTATGTATAGTATTGATAACATAAAGTAAAAGTAAGTTAGGCTTACATTGTAAACCCTAAATAAAACCAGCATTATAGTGAAGGCATAGGAAATTCCTAATATATAAAAATTAACAGCCCTTTCAATATTCAAAGAAATTTCCATGTTTGAAAAAGGCCAGAAAGGTTTTACTGGAAAATCAGTTAATCCATCCATTATTAAATGCGATGTACCCCCAACAAGCAATAACATGTAATCAATCAAAAAATTGTTCCAATGCGGGATATAAACGAGATATAATGCAACAAAGGGATAAAATACTGCCATGAAAAGGTAGCTATGCATAAATCCATGATGCTTGAATAATGGGCTAATTTTCCTTAATGGATATAAAAAGATGTCAAAATCAGGAATAGCAGCACCTAAAATTCCTGTTGCCAACATTAAATCAGTTCTTATACCTACGGCGTATAATATAAGGTATGCTGTAACAAGATGTGAAAGAAAATCCATACTCTTTAAAATTACATTCGATTATATAATGCTTTAATGTATATTATGCCATAACAAATTATAAGTAGAATTATTTTGTTAGTATTGAACGTTATGAATATAGATGATTTGATTGCATATGCAAAGAGAAGAGGATTATTCTGGAATTCTTCAGAAATTTATGGAGGGATTTCAGGGGCATATGATTATGGTCATATAGGAACGTTGATAAAAAGTAATTTTGAAAAAACATGGCTTAAGTTTTTCTTGAACTTATACGATAATTTTTACCAGATCGATCCAGCAGTTATGATGCCTGAAAAAGTTTTAGTTTCTTCAGGGCATAAGGCACATTTTAATGATCTTGTGGTAATCTGCGAAAAATGCAAAACACCATACAGAGCAGATGTTTTGCTTTCTGATTTAGGTATAGAAATAAGCGAAGGAGCAATCTCAGAGGAAGTAGATGCTACAATTAATGAAAAAAACATCCGTTGCCCGAAGTGTAATGGGAAATTGTCTAATGCAAAACCATTTAACATGATGTTTGATTTAAAATTAGGACCATCTGGAGAAGAAATCGGATACCTCAGACCAGAAACAGCACAGGGTGCATATCTAAATTTTTACAGAGAATTTAACATACTTAGGAAGGAACTTCCACTGGGGCTTGCGATAATAGGTAAAGCGTACCGGAATGAAATTGCTCCTAGGCAGGGCCTTTATAGACTGAGGGAACTTTTGCAAGCCGAACTTCAAATATTTTTTGATCCACAAAATCCAGATAATGTAATAAATCAATCAATAAATCGTGAAATATGGGAATCTAGAAAAATAAACGTTGTTTATGCAAATAATGAATCAAAAATTATTACCGTAAAAGATTTTATTGATTCTGGAATACCATTATTTTATGCTTTTTACTTATCCATGGTGGATATATTTTACAGGGAGGTTTTAAAATATCCTTTGGAAAAACTCAGATATCATGAAAAAGGTGAAAAAGATCGTGCTTTTTACAATAAAATTCATTTTGATATTGAGTTGGATATTGAAAGTTTTAACGGTTTTAAAGAAGTAGGGGGGATACATTACCGCACAGATTATGACCTTACTAACCATTCTAGAGGGTCTATGCAGGATCTGTCAGTTTCATTTATGGATAAAAAGTTTATTCCCCACGTACTTGAACTAAGCTTTGGTGTAGACAGGAATATTTGGGCCATGATAGATGTTTTTTTTAATAAAGAAGGGGATAGGAACGTACTTCATCTACCTGAGTATATTGCACCTATGCTAGCAGGTATATTTCCATTGCAGAAAGACCTTTATATAAAAGCATATGACCTTTATAATTCATTGAGAAGAAAGTTTTCTGTTTTTTATGATCAATCTGGTTCCATTGGGAAGAGATATGCAAGAGCAGATGAAATAGGTATTCCTTACTGCATTACAATTGATTACGATACTCTGAATAAAGATTCTCCCAACTTTGATACTGTTACAATTAGAAATAGGGATACAAAAAATCAAGAGAGAATTAAAATAAGTGAGATTGAACATTTTTTGATGAAACATAGCATTTACAAAATAGAAGGTAATTTTTATGATGGAAGTATGGGTAGAAAAATATAGACCAAAGACACTTTCAGAGGTTGTTGGCAACAAAGAGATTGTAGAAAAATTGCAGAGCTATGCAAAAATTAAGAATATGCCACATCTTATTTTTGCAGGACCTCCAGGTGTTGGAAAAACTACCTGTGCACTTGCTCTTGTAAAAGACCTGTATGGAAATGACTGGGGATTAAACTTTATGGAGTTGAATGCCTCTGACGAAAGGGGAATAGACGTAGTAAGGAAGAAAATTAAAGATTTTGCACGTACGAGCGTTATACACGGGTTCAAAATTTTGTTTCTAGACGAGGCAGATGCACTTACTTCAGACGCACAGTCAGCACTGCGCAGAACAATGGAAAAGTATAGCAACAACTGCAGGTTTATATTATCTTGTAATTATTCCTCCAAAATCATTGAGGCGATACAATCCCGTTGTGCAGTCTTCAGGTTCAATTCCATTAATGAGGAGGAACTTATAGCACATTTGAAGGATATAGCTAAAAAGGAGGGTAAACATGTCACAGAAGAAGCCTACAAAGACATAGCTAAAATATCAGAGGGAGACATGAGAAAAGCCATAAATATATTGCAGATGGCAACCTCGGTATCAAAGGAAGTAACAAGGGATGATGTCTATAAGGTTACTGGAAGTGCGCACCCTTCAGATGTTAAGGAAATGATATTGAATGCTATAAAAGGGAATTTTATTGAATCTAGAAAGAAATTGGATGATATAATAGCAAAGCAAGGGGTAAGTGGAGATGAGGTTCTGAGAGCCATACATACAACCGTATTGGATATGCCTGATATAAATGAAGGTTTATTATTGAAAATAATTGATAAGATAGGTGAAATTGATTTCAGGATTGTTGAAGGATCGAGCGATAGAATCCAGCTTGAAGCTTTGCTTGCATATTTAGCTATTGCAAAAGAGGACAAAATATGATTTTATGTGACAGGGACATTCTCGATGAAATTAAAAAAGGCAATATCATTATAAATCCTTTTGATGAATCCAAATTGACACCCAATGGGTATGATCTTTCTATCGGGGAAATAATGGTTTCAGGAAGCACTTATGAAAGATATAAATTAAAAAGAGGGGATTTTTTTCTTATATCCACAATGGAGCATGTTTATTTTGGCTCTGATTTTGCAGGGCATATGTATATAAAAAGCAGATGGTCAAGAAAAGGCATCTTTTATTCCTTTGGATATATAGATAATGGATTTAATGGAAACTTAACCTTATCATTTTATTCTGCTATGAACGACGTTGAGATAGCGCATGGCATGGCTTTTGTACAGCTTGTAATTGATAAATTGTCTAATGTTCCTGAAAAAAATTATAAAATAAGGTCTGGAAATTTTCAAAATAGTAAAGGTATTATGGTAGAGCCACAGAAATAATGGTTGTGCTTGCCGGAGAACTTGCTACTGCCAAACCAGTTTTAAGGTTTCTTCTTTTGAGTTCTTTAAGTAGAGATATTACTGCTCTTAAGCTTGAGGCACCTATAGGACACCCTATCGAAGTAGTACCCCCATTTACGTTCATTTTATCTTTGGAGATAGATAACTCTTTGGATAACACTACCCCAGATACAGAATAAAGCTCATTGTATTCAATTAGATCATAAGTATCGATAGATATTGAATTCTTTTCTAAAAAGGATTTTACTGCACTGACGGGAGATTCTAGAAAATTTTCAGATCTGTTCCCAGTAACCATTACATTACCTATGTACCCTAGAACTGGCAAGTTGTTTTCTTGTACAAATTGCTCAGAGGAAAGCAGTATAGAAGCTGCTCCATCAGCAATTTTGAAAGAATTTCCAGCTGTGATCTTACCCTCTTCTTTGAACAGAGGAGGCATTACGGTCAACTTCTCTGGTTGTAAATCCTGGTCTACGCATTCATCTTCTACAAAATCTTTTTTATTATTGAATTCTTTTTTAACCGGTACAATTTCATCAGAAATTTTAGATTTTGCATCCAATGCCCTTTTGTTGTTTTCATATGCATATAAATCAAGGTCACTTTTGCTTAAATTGTATTTCTGTGCAAGATTTTCTGCAAACATACCGATGTGCTGATTGGAAAAAAATTCCCATAAGCCATCATAAACCATTGTATCAATGGCACTCACATTACCGAATTTAGCACCAAACCTCATTGGAGGCAAAATATAAGGAGACATGCTCATGGACTCTACTCCAGACACAATTACAGAATTTCTTAGTTCTGCCTTTATTTCATTATATGCTATAATCGTACCCATCATACCAGATGTAAAGGACTGATTGATTTCATATGCATTCACTTCATTTTTCAATCCTGCATAAACAGCTGCCTGTTTAGCTGGATTTTGCGATTGCCCGGCTGTAAGAGAACTTGCCATTATCAATTCCTCTATTTTTTCTGCTTGAAGGTTAGTAGTTTCTATGAGATTTCTTATAGTAATTGAAGCTAGGAGAGGAGCCCTGACCTCTTTTAATGTTCCACCAAGCCTTCCAAAGGGAGTCCTTTTACCTTCTATAACAGCTACCCTTGCCATATATATCACCCCGAAGTTCTTGGAGCTAGAAGATATTTTACAGTGCCATTACCATCTGCAAATGAAAAATCTATTTGTAATGGATAATCATTTGAAAAAGACATTGTTATAAAATCACTTGTGTTTATTGCCTTGACCATATTGGAGAAATAGTCAATTGGATATGTGCTTTTTATTGTATCAGGAGCTTCTATAGCTTTGAGGTCTTCTTTGCCAATCTTCAAACTAACTTTATCGGAAGAATCCCCTTCAGACTCTAGAAGCAACCCCGTAGAATCAATAATTAAAGAGATTTGTTCAGAAATTGACTCACTCCCTTTTATTGCTTGCTTTATATCTTCAGTTCTTGCGATTACTTTACCCTGCATTGTCAGGGATGGCAATTTTGCATCAGATATGCTTTCTGGATCTAAAAGACCCATCTCCCTTTTTAAGTTCCCTATAATAATCGAGATATAATTTTTTTTACCATCATATTCTAGCTTTACTATATCCCCACTTTTAGTGAGTTTTATTACGTCATTGAGTTTTTTTAATGATAATCCTATCTGGCACTCAGTTGCTTTGTAAACCTCGAAGACAGAACTACTCAACGATAGGTCTACCATAGCTATATGGGACGGATCGATTGCTTTAGCTTTAATACCATCAGGCAGTATAGACAACTTTACTTCTTCTACTACAGAGTACAGAACATCTGAAAATTCCTTTAAAATATCCGATTTTATTGCTGCTTCTAACATTTAAAATCCCTCTCTTAAAACCAAGTAATTGATATGTTGCCGTTATAAAATCTTTTGCTTGTATTCTAGTAGAGGATAAATTTATTGCCTTTCATGATCTTGAAGGTTTTTCAGTTCATTTTCCAGTCTGTTAGATTTTTTTTCTAATTTCATTTCCCTGCACAACTTTATGGCTTCTACATAATACTTCTTTGCTTCTTCTATACGTTTCATTTTTATTAGCAATTTAGCGTACTGTTCATAGGCACTTGATTGCCCTTCTTTGTTTGGCATTCCATGGTACATACTTATTGCTTTTAGAATTCTTTCTTCCGCTTTTTCATATTCTTCTTTATATTCATAATATAGGCTTTCACTTTCCATAATTGATATTTCATCAGTAATGCTTAGCTCTACTTTCTTTTCTTTGCTATTTTTTGCATCTTCTATGTATTGCCATGCTTTATCCATTTCACCCATTTTGATATATAACTCAGCAAGGCTTGTACATTCAGAGGGATATAGATAGTAAATTTCATGTTTTATAAGTGTATCATAAGATAAATGGAGGTAATGCTTACCTTTTTCATATTCTTTTCTCTCTACATACAGGTTCCCAATATTCATGTATGATAGAGTCAGAGAATAATTGGCATTTAGTTTTTTAGCAACCTCTATATTTTCCAGTATCATTTTTTCTGCTTTATCATATTCTTCTGCATCTACATATATTGCGGATATATTGTTGTTGACAGTTAATATACTTTCCATATTGGATATTCTATCAGCAATGGCTTTATATCTGAGATAATATTCCATTGATTTGTCATAATTGCCTTTAACGTTTTCTACAATACCCAGGTTATTCAACGTATGTCCCATAACTTCTAGTAATCCCAGCTTCTCCCTGATTCTTAAGGCTTTGTTAAGATATTCTTCTGCCTTTTTAAAGTCGTTTAGGTAGTAGTATATGGTTCCCATTCTATGGTATGAATGAGCCATATCTGCTTCGTCTTTATGGATCTCTGCAATATTGAGGGCTTTGTTGTAATACTCCATTGCCTTTTTATTGGCACCTTTCATTTCATATATGTGACCTATGTAATTGTAAATTAACGCCTCATATTTATCAATGCTGTGCATATTGCCAATTTTCAGTGCATCTGAATATTCTTTATTTGCTTTATCATATTCGCTTTCATCAAAGTATGTATGTCCTATCTTTATGTGGATCAGTATTGCACCCTCATAATATTCAATCTCATTCGCGATTTTTAGCCCGTTTTGATAATAATTTATGCCTTCTTCGATATTTCCCTTGCTTATTTCACAATCCCCCATGTTAATATACGTTTCAGTGATCAATTTCTTTTCATCATTGCTCCAACCAGTATTTTCATTATAATTTTTTATTATGATTTCACCCACTTTTATTTCATCTTCTATATCGTATTCTTCTTTTAGAATTTTCATTTGCTCTATTCTAAATTGTAACTCTTCATGGTATTTCCCTAATAATCCATATAGATAGCATATTTCATCAATTTCCTCTTTTATACCCCTTTTGTATTTTGACATTAGAACTTTCAAAGCATTATTTGCATATTCTTCTAGCTCCTTTTTGCTTAATTCATTTATTACTCTACTCGCCATTCCTTTAGAGGTTAAAACTAAATTATCACCAGCTAACTCTTTTATTAACCCTTTTTCTGTTAAATTTTCAATGGACTCAACAAGTTTAGATTCATCAATCTTTATGATTTCGACTAATGTACTGTATTTACCTTTTCCATTCATTATAGACATTATTTCTATGATCTTTTTTTCTTCTTCAGTATATTGTTCTTCTTTTCCAGCATTTGCCAGTTTTATCGCTTTGCCTATGTTTCCTTCGCACATATTGAGTAATTCTTCATTCCATGAAATACCTTTTTGATCCAATATTTTAATAATTTCATCCCTGCTTAGAGGAGGTATCCTGAATACTTTTATTTTCTTTTCTTGTATTTCTTCGTTTATTTCCTTTGCCAATCCTTCTTCATTGCTGGCAGTTGCAATTATATATACACCCATACCTTCAATTACCCTTGTTAAGTAAGCTATAAAATCTATAGTGCCTTTGTCTGCCTCATCGATATCATCAATGCCAATAACTAAAGGAGAATATTCTTTTGTTATTCCCTTTATTTCCTTTAACAACCCTTCTAGTCCTGCATATCTGTCTTTTACATTTACATCAAGATTTATTCCACTTAGAGCCATTGGCACAACAGATATCCCACCAATCTTTTCCCTGAAATTTTTTATTCCTTCACGTATTGATCCAAAGGCAATACCTTTGCCCAGTTCGCCACTTGTATAGATGGTGTGATAACCTTCTTTGCCTAGTTTTGATAACACATTAGAAAGTACTGTGCTTTTACCAGAGCCATTTTCACCTATGCATAATACGTTGCAACCTTTAGATTCACTTACTACGGCACGATAAAGCACTTCTTCTATGTTCATATATAGTTATGTATTGGTTACATAAATAAATAATATATTAAATAAACTTTTAATATACATATGAATAAATTATAATACCCACTTATTTAAGGATTCTTCCTCTGTATAATGCAAATCCTTTGCCAGAATTACTATGCTAGCCGGTAATAGGCATTCCTTTATTTCCGTCAATTTTTTGGCCGTTGAAAAAAGGATTTTTTCATTTTCCATCCCTGCTCGCATAATAAAAACAGCTTTTGATTCTTCCATATTAAAGCCAATTTTAATGGTGGTATTAAGGAGTTTTTTCATTGCGATTCTTGGATCCATAAAATATCCTTTGTCCAGATCTAATAAAACAATTGTATGTGCATTTATTGAGAGATTATTCTGTATTGTTTTTACAACAGATTCTGGAACATATTCTTCATTGTAATAAGGGATGGAGGTTGTTTTACCGAATTTATATGAATGTAATCCTAAAATGGAGGATATGTAATGTATTATTGAAACATTATTTATAACTTTTACATTGACATTTTTGCTTATAAGCCAGTCATATAACCAATGATGTGTTGTAGCCACGAAAGGGTCACCTGTAACAAGAAAAGATATGGATTTTTCTTGTAGATCTTTGTAAAAGGATTCGTATTGCTCTTCTACTTCTTTTCTGTTAATAGATATAATTTCTTTTTTTGTAATATATTTGAGATCGTTTACTAAATCCTCGCTTTGATATGATGTATATGCATCGTAGTAGATGATATCAGATTGTATTATTGCAATAAGACCTTCTACAGTAAGTGCCTCTAAGGAACCTTTTAACCCCGTTCCTATAAAATAGAATATACCTTTTTCTGTACTGCTTTCCATTACTATTTTTGCAAAGGATTTTACAAATTCCCTAGTAGACTTTTCCATGTGATTATTTGAATTAACCATGTTTACATACACCTTTGTGGATTTTGTACCTTTTTTTATTGTTATTATAACAACTATGATGAAACAATTTTTATCTTCTTGTGTACATTTTCATGTAATTGCACTATTAATTCTTTTACTTTGTTATTTAGTAAACAATTAATTTAGATGGAAAATGTATTTTACGATATTGATGTTAAATCTTTTTATATTTCTATATTTTATATATAACAAGGTGAAAGGAATGGAGAAGATAGCACCTAAAGAGAATTTAAGGCCTAAAGGTTTGAAAGGAATTTCTGATAAACAGATAGAGTATCACTTCGATACACATTATAAAGGATATGTAACCAAAATAAACGAAGTATGGGAAAAACTTGAAACTTCAGATAGGAGCAAGGCCAATCAGAATTATAGTGATTTCAGGGAATTAAAAGTAGAAGAGAGTTTCAACTGGATGGGAACAGTGCTTCATGAATACTATTTTGAAAACCTATCAGCAGATACAGAGGATATGCCCTCATCATTGAAAAAAGCCATAGAGAAAGATTTTGGGTCATATGATAAATGGCTTGCTGATTTCAAGGCTGTTGGAACCTCTTTTAGAGGATGGGCAATACTAGCATTTGACTTAACTCTTGGAAAATTAATGAATTATGGAGCAGATGCACACAACATGTATGGAATTTGGAATGCAATCCCTATATTGGTACTGGACGTTTACGAACATGCTTATTATACAGATTATGGCCCAAAAAGAGCACCTTATTTGGATGCCTTTGTGTCTAACATAAACTGGAAAGTAGTAGAAAAAAGGTATAATAAAGCCTTAAAGGCACATGCTGCATTGCAATAATCAACTTTTTAAATTATTTGCTTTTCATAACTTAGATCGAGTTCAGTTGTATAATTTATTTTTTTAAGAGATTTTTTAAGATCATGGAAGCTTATTATACCGTTTGCTATCAGTTCCTGTATAGTTTCATTGTCCAGGAATGAGATGTTATAATCTTTCATTGTATTTTTTATTAATTGCACCTCTTTATCAGAAAAGGATATTCCCCTACGTTTGTGTAGTTTGAGTACGACATCGTTGTACCTTAATGCGTATGTGTTGTTTTGGTTCATATTTTGAATTATTTCTTCTTTGATTTTTATGTTTTCATCTTCTAAATCCCTTATTTTTTGTAAATTTGATAAATAACTTTCTATTCTTTTTTGCATTTCTATGCTGGCATTACCAGCATTGAATAGGGGGCACATTGCCTTGTAGTCACACGTATCGCAATAAGGGTTTTTTCGAGGCTCAAAAAATTCAGATTCTATCATATCTGCTATCATTTCAACCTTATTTTCAAATTCCTTAACTTTATAAAAGTCAAACCTGTTTATGCTTATTTTAGTGAGGGTTCTTAAATTGTAAACTGTGTGCTTATCTATTTCTTTTCCAAAATGTTCTTCTGCCAGTATCTGATAAACCATGAATTGTTCGTTATGTATCATATCAGCATGGCTATACCCTTTTTTAGTGGTCTTATAATCGATGATTTCTAGCTTATTTTCTTTGGCTTTATCTACACGGTCCAGTATTCCATGAAAAGGAATATCACCAATCATTCCTAATAAAGGGAATTCAACTTTTAATGTACTAGGAGGATTGCTTTCAATTTCTTTATAAAAATTGGTAATAATGTCCATACCCTCATTAAAATACTTCAATTCTTCTTCTTTACTTCTATAACCTTCGCTAAACCATTTGAGTTTGTATTGATTCCTGACACTTTCCAGTGTAGGCAAAAAAGGTCCTTCCAGGATATATTTTAGCATTTCATGCACTACAGTACCAAAACTCAAATATGCTTTAGGAGCAGTAGGAACTTTATCCACATAAAACAATTTCCATTTATATGGACATATTTCGTATGTGTTTATTGATGAATAACTTAATGGCAAAAAATTTTTTATATTCATTTATTTACAATAGGGATTTTAAAATATAAAAAAGTTTATTTACTTTACAGTTTCTTTTGTTATAATAGGGTTTTGTATGAAAGATAATGATAAAAGGTTGTTGGGATTTATTATAGCTGGATTGGCATTTACTGTTATACCAGCAATTTTAATGAACTTTATATACCAGGGTAGAAGTTCAGAACAACTTATTTTTTCGTTTTTTGGAATAGGTTTTATAATCTCGGCTGGATATTCGCTTTTATTATATTGCTATGTATTTCCATATAAAATTACTAAACCGAAGCATACCAAAATTGCGCACATTATAACTACTAACGTATGTGGTGTGTGTTTTGCACCTGTTTCTCCTTCAGACCACGTATGCCCTAGATGTGGTGTAGAATTGGATAATGTCGGCGAATGTAGCGTATGCAACGCAACAGTATCTAGAAATGATAAGATATGCAAAAATTGCGGTGCTAATTTCAATTGAGGGGAGTCTATGAGGCCACCTGCAGTGAGCGGTGCTTTTTACCCAGATGAAAGGGATGAGCTTATTAGAGCTATAGAGAATTCATTTAAGCATCCTTTAGGACCAGGAAAATTACCTTCACCCACCCATGCAGGTACAGAATTGAAAGCCCTTATTGTGCCCCATGCAGGCTATGCATATTCCGGACCGATAGCTGCACATGCCTATGCTGAATTATCATTGAGAAAAATACCGGAGGTAATTATTATTCTTGGGGTAAATCATTATGGTTATGGAGAAGTAGCTGGTTTATCTCCAGATGACTTTGAAACACCTTTAGGAGTTAGTAGGATAAATAAGGGGATATACCAGAAACTTAAGGATAACGGCATGAAGGAGGATAGAGTCTGCCATGTAAGGGAGCATTCAATAGAAGTTCAACTACCTTTTATTCAATATATTTATGGGTCCAATTTTACTTTTGTTGCGATATCATTATCATACATGGATACTTACAATGCTAAAAAAACTGCTTCAATTATTAAAAAAGCAATAGATGGAGTAGATGCCTTAGTTATTGCCTCAACTGATTTTTCACATTATGTACCCAAGAGGATTGCATACTCGATGGATAAAAAAGCCATAGAAAAGATAGAGGAACATTCACCTGATGGTTTGTACAAAGTTGTCAATGAATATAATATAAGCATGTGTGGTGTAGGACCAGTATTAACCCTTTTATATACACTGGATAACGTAAATATGAAACTTTTAAAATACGCCACTTCCGGCGATGTGGTTGATATGGGAGATGTGGTTGGCTACGGTGCCTTTAAAGGTGTGTGAGGTGTAAAATGGGAAGTGGGTGGATTAAAATTCTACTTGCTTTAGTTGGCTTTGTTATTATATTGGCTTTTATTTTCAACAGTTTTTACTTTTTTAGAAATTCTAGTATGAATACAGGGGTATACTCTCCTTTCAACGTTACTATGGAACCGTCTTCATATACATTTATTAACAATTCAACTTCTTCCAGTTTCTTTATCCTTAGAATATATGTAAATAATACAACAGGTAAAGGGTTGCCGGCTGTTTCTGTTACTATTTCAGGATATGGCAACAGTCAGAGCAATACTACTAATTCCAGTGGAGTTACTTCATTCAAAATATTTTATTATAACATTCCAAACCAGTATGTTTATACCTTGACCATTCAGGTTTATTCAGGTAGTGGGCTTTCACAGGGGGAGATGACCTTTTATTATCACATCATGGATGAATGATTTTTGTTCCTCTTCCATATAAAATTTAAATATTAATATGTAATATAAAAAAATAATATCTTTAGTAACACTTTAACACTTGGGAGTGAGAAGTCCCCTGCTTAATATGGGGGATGAAAACGGTAAAATGCATTTGTACTATGCCGATTATATACCGTTATGAAGATAAATTTTAGACCTGAGTTTGGACATGGTAAAATAAATCCTTCGTAAATTGAGCGTGAACATTTGTAGTATTACCTTTTTGAAAATCATTTTACTATTGGTTTATTCATGGTAAATTATTTATGGCAGTATTATTACATATCTATGACTTTTACTTGGAATTTGAAAAAACAAAGGATATTGTTCACTATCTCTTCACAAAAATTGAACATGTCAGTGGCAATCCTGAGGTTTCTCTACGAATATCTGTTCATGTAATACTGCTTATAGGGAAATTATAAAAAATATGGTGGTAAAAGAGGGGATCAAACATGTAAAATTGATGCTTTAGTCCCGAATTAATTTTAATTAACACTACAAGTTATTATGTATGCTAGTACGAAGTATTTTTTGTTAGATGTCCAAAACTAGGGTTAGACATACCAAAATATATAAATGCATTAAAAACGATATCTTAAAGAGAATTGCAGAGAAAATTTACAGAAATAAAAAGGCAACTATGGAAAGGTGTTTTATGTCAATCATATTTTATTGCAACTACCGGTTAGGTTATATTGAACGTGTTAAAAAGATGCGTTGAAAATCAAGGTAGGTATAAATGACAAATAAGGAAAAGAACAGTATGATAAGCCTCAAAGGGAGAGAAACCAGGGCAAAAATGAGAAGCCAAGATGTAAAAGTGTTTGAGTTAAAGTTTGACAAGAGTAAGATCTCGAAACAGAAACTTGATAATCTGAAAAGGCTGTTTATAGAAGGTAAATGGTTTACAAATTATATAATTGCGAAAGGCATAACCAATTCTACCTCTTACATTGATTATAAAGTTAATAAAGTGAGTATAAAGGTCAAAGATGCATTCGAAGAAAGGGTATTGAACCTTTTATCATCACAAATGAAGCAGTACATAATAAAAAGGCTACAGAGCAACATCAAAGCGCTTCAAAAGTTGGATAAGAATGGGAAGAGAACAGGGAAGATAAAGTACATAAAGGCTTTGCATTCAATACCCCTTATGCAATATGGTATAACATATAAAGTTGATATTGCAAACAAATCTGTGCACATACAAGGATTGGGCGACTTCAAAGTTTCTGGATTGGATCAGATTCCAGAAGGTTCGGAGATGGCGACTTCAAACCTTATAGAGCTAAATGATGACTACTTCCTGCATGTTGTTACATACATACCAAAACAGGAAAAAGCACAGAATAAAAAGGCATCAGGCATAGATTTGGGCATAAAGGATCAGATTGCATTTTCAAATGGCATAAAAGTACAGTATGCAATTACATTACCAGAACGTGCAAAACGGCTTTATCATGCATTTTCAAAATCAGCATATAACAAGGAGACAAAGACAAGGTCTAAAAGAGGGTTGAAACTTCTCAAGAAGATAAATAAGAAATTTACGCATGCAAATAACGAGAAGAAAGATATAAACAACAAGATTGCACATTACATTGCAGAAAACTACCAATATGTTGCATACCAAAATGACAGCCTACGCAGCTGGTTAAAATTATATGGAAGGGGAATCTACCAAACATCCATAGGGGAATTCCGCAATACCTTAAAAAGAAAGGTTAGCACCCCATTGGAAATTGGCAGATTTGAAAAGACAACGGGCGTATGCATAAATTGCGGTGCATCGGTGCAGCTTAAATTGTCTAACAGGGTGTTCACGTGTCCTTTGTGTGGATATACCTTAGACAGAGATGTAAGCGCAGCTATGGTAATAAAAATCAAAGGGCTTTCCCTATGGAACATAGGGGAGACGCTCGTGGAGGATTATGCCACTACAAGTAGCGTGCTGGATTACCTAAAAAGTATTCCGCATGTGAAAGCAAGCATTGCCGTTGAAGCGAGAAGCTCCAAACAGGCGGACAGGGTTGTTGAAGCCCTGTCTGTATGGGCGGGGTAGTTCAGTTTGTAATTGTTTGCATAATGCAAGGTTTCCGGTGTAGGTTATGACAGAAAAAAAGCTTCATTGTGTATATGCTCTTGTAGAAAGCCAAAAATTGCATCCTCATGAAGAATACGAAGAGGATAAGATACAAGAGGTATTGAAGGATATCGTTCATAGAAAATGTGTGTGTGAACCTGTGCTGGTAGATGATTCCCATATGGTTATATTGAATGGACACCACCGTTACGAATCCCTTAAAAGGCTTCACACACGGTATATCCCTGTTTTCCTTGTAAATTATGATTCAGAGGATATAAAAGTTGAAAGATGGCCAAACGCTAAGGACCATGTATCAAAGGAGGAGGTCATTAGGAGGGGTATTTCTGGTCAGTTATACCCACCGAAAACAAGCAAACATATGTTTTCTATACATATAGATCCTGTAAAAACTAAACTGGAAATATTGTATTAATGATGAATTTATTGATCAATATTCTGGGGTCAAACTAACCGGATAAAAAAGATTTAAGAAGTTTACTTGTAAACAGATTTATGCACGTGCCCTTCATCATCCGTTATGGTTATGCATTCGCCTTCACATTCAAATAAACATGCTTCACATAGAATGCAGTCCCCACCACGTACTGCAACACTCTTTTCGTTCCTAAATTTGAATTTCTTTCCAACTTCTGGATCGTTTTTAATGTTTTTGAATTCACTTACAGGTTTCAATTCATATACACTTACTGGACATACATCCATACAGTGCTTGCAACCAGTACATTTATTTGCATCTACTACTACTGACACCATAGTACATTCACCTTGGAAACCTTTACCTCTACATTAAATTTAAAGTTTTCTATGTAGTTTAAACATTTATGCAGCTTTACCCAAGGATAAAAATTTAAATGCGCACGTCAATAAGTACATATGACTTTAGAGGTTTATTTCATAACAAGCAATATGCATAAATTTGAGGAAATAAGCAATTTCATTAATAATAGGATTATAATTAAAAGAGCAGTTTATCCACTTATAGAGATACAGGATGAGGACATAGAAAAAGTTGCCATGAATAAACTGTTGCTTTCTAATCTGCCTTATGATTATGCGTTCGTAGAAGATTCTGGTTTATTTATAAAAGATTTGAATGGTTTTCCAGGTGTATTCTCTGCTTATACCTTTAAGACGATTGGATTGGAAGGGATCATAAAACTCATGGAAGGGATAAACAATCGGCATGCTACATTTGTTTCAGTAATTGCATTTAAACAAAAGGAGAAAATTCTCGTTTTCAGGGGTGAAGTTGAGGGGACTATTGCTTTTGATATACGTGGTTCAAACAACTTTGGATTTGACCCGATATTCATACCAGAAAATAACAAAAATACCTTTGGAGAAATGGACATTCATGAAAAATCACATTATTCCCATCGCACTAGAGCTTATAAAAAGTTTTTAGAATATGTAAATCACATTTTAGATACCGGATATCCACAGTAAGGGCATCGTGTTGAATTCGAAGGTATTGGTTTACCGCAAGACTGACAGTATATTGTTGCCGGTTGTTGAGGATATTGGGGGGGATACATTGATGGGGGAACAATTGGTTGCGATGGCATTGCTGCTGGAGGGTATTGTTGTGGATAGGGTATTGCACCTGCCCCTGGAGCGTATTGAGGTTGTGGATAAACGGGGGGATATTGCTGCATGGAACCCTGTGGCATTTGCACTAATGAATTTACCTTCTCTTTTGCAAGGTATAGCAGAAGACCAACAATAATTGCTCCGAATATAAAAGAGAGCACAATTACCGTCATATCATTCAGTAGATTGTTTAATGGTAAGAGATTCCTCATTTTAGCATAATTTTCTGCTTCATTTATTTTGTTAAGTAAAAATAGCTGAATAATTATTGCAACTACAGCCAATCCTATATTGAAACTTAAATACGTAAACAACCCTCCATAGAAAAGAATCAGATAAAGGTCCCATATTGCATATAAGCCAACTATAGCCATAATAACAATAAGCAATATTTTGCTTAATGATATATTGGAGGTTATTTCAGATATGGCAACATCTTGTGGATTTTGGTTATACGAGTACATAGTACAATTTATAAACAATCGCTATATAAAAGTTTTTATAAATAATGCTGTGTTGAATGAATCCCACTTATAGGTTCAATTTTTTACAATCTTTTTTATCTAACGTGAGCGGGAAGATCCCTTGACTTGGCAAGGGGATGAAAGCGTAA
>JBMFVL010000016.1:0-25709 GCA_049966015.1 Thermoplasmata archaeon
GTTGCGGTTCAATGAAACTCCACTCGGTGGAGGGGAGACCAGCAACAAGCCCCTTCCGTCAGGGAGGGGTAGTTGACTTCTCATGTCATATGGATATAATAAAAATTGTTTTTGAAAAATATTTTTTTCAAAATCTAATAATTGTTAATAAAATTTTTATATTCCAAAGGATTAAGGTTGATTATGCGTTATGTAAAAATTTTACAGGAAGATTTGGCAGATGTCACCAAACTATACGAAAGCGTCATGTCACATGCCTGTCATGGATTATTTTTCAGAGAAGGAAGTGTTTACGGTGCACGTATAGTTAAAGATGCACTTAAAGCGAATGGAGATTTTTTTGACAATGTTAAAAAAACCCTTATTGAATCTGGTTGGGTGGAAGACATTTCCTTTGGGGAATATGATGTAGAAGTAAAAGGATCTTTTGAACATATTCCAAATGCAGGTGTAGCTACATGTCATCGCCTGAGAGGTATCATCAAGGAGGTGTATGAAACCCATTATCATAAGAAGGTACATTGTATAGAAAGCGAATGCGCAAGTATGGGGAATGAAAGGTGTTTATTTAAGGTGGAAATAAGTACTTAAGGAGGGTTGGTTATGCCAGACATAAAATTTAGTGATGTGGTTAAAACTTTGATGGATAAACTTAATGCTTTATCCGTGGTAATTGTGAGTAGAGATGGATTGATGTTGGCTGGAGAAGTGCCTTCAGGTGTTTATTCCGAAACTTTTTCTATAATGGCTGCTACCATTTTAGGTGCAGCAGTTACCGCAACCTCAGAATTTACAAAAACTGCTCCTAACAAAATAACTATAGAATCATCGGACCTTACTCTTGTAATTATGAGCGCTGGAAAGAAGATTTTGCTTTGTGTAACAGTTCCTTCTAAAGCAGATTTAAGCAAAGTATACAAGGAAATGGACCAGGCAATCAAACAGATTTCCAGTTAATCATGAATTAATACAGATAAAATTTTTAAAACCTTTTTGTTTTGTTTCAAGAATCTGTTGTATCTACATTTTTTAGCATAAAAAACAAATATCGATTTAGAAATACAATATTAGGTGTTTTATGTCTTTCAATAAGTTATTTTCTGATTTTAGAGTAGGAAGCTTAACGTTAAAAAATCGTATTATTTTTCCGCCAATATCAACCAATTTTGCAGACAGTTCAGGAAACGTTACTCCTGAAATGGTATACCATTATAGTAGAAGGGCAAAAGGTGGTGCGTCTATAATTACACTTGAAAATATGTGTATTTCTTACCCGGATGGTAGGAGCGGTGCTACACAACCCAGAATTGATGATGATTCTTTTATACCAGGGTTGAGCCGCATTGCCTATTCCGTGCATTCGTATAACAGTTACATATTTATGGAACTGGCACACCCGGGGATAATGGCAGAGTTAAATGTTAATGGAGGCACTTTACCTATTGCACCATCTAAAGTACCTATACGGAAGGACAGGCACGAAGTAAAAGAACTTACAGAGGAAGATATTAATAACGTAGTTCAAAAATTTGCAAAAGCAGCTTTGAGAGCTAAAATTGCTAATTTTGACGGAGTAGAAATAGAAGCGGCCCATGGATTGCTAATAAACCAGTTTTTATCTTTATATTCTAACAAACGTACAGATAGATTTGGGATTACCCTAGAAAATCGTGCTAGAATAGCAAAAATGATCATTGACGAAATCAGAAAGCTATGCGGTCAAAATTTTCTGGTCAGTATAAGGATACCGGTTGTGGATTTCGTTGACGGAGGAATAACACTGGAGGAGGGCGTGAAAATAGCGAAATTATTTGATGAAATGGGATATAACCTTTTGCATGCTGATGTTGGATTCGGTATCCCTGAAAAAAGATTGGAACCTATAGAATATCAGGAAGGGTGGAGGGTATATTTAGCTGAATCTTTGAAGAGTAGCAATATAAAAAAGCCTGTAATTGCCGTAGGTGTAATAAGGAATCCCTCTTTTGCAGAAAATGTTTTATCCTCCAATAAAGCGGATTTAGTAGCACTTGGTAGGACATTGATTGCAGACCCTGACTGGCCCATAAAAGCGGAAACCGGGAGAGTAGATGAAATAAAGAGGTGTATAGGATGCAGTGAATGCATAAAGGCCAGGCATGATGAAGGCACTGCAATAAGATGTGGAGTAAATCCCCTTGTTGGAAAACTGGAAAGTGATGAACTCATTACACCGGCGATTATTTCCAGGAGGATACTGATAATAGGTGCTGGGGTTGGAGGTTTAGAGTCGGCAATAATTGCAAAAAAGAGAGGGCATATTGTAGAGGTATGGGAAAAGGATAATGATCTTGGTGGCACACTCAGAGTTGCTTCTGTTCCTCCAGGAAAGGATAAATTAAACTGGCTGATAGAATATTATAGATATATGGCTAAAAAGCTGCAGATCCCCATAAAATATAATGTAGAGGTAACTTCAGACAATCTGGGGATTATAGATGATTTTAAACCCGATGCCATTATCGTTGCTTCTTCTGGAAAAGCCAATGTTCCCCCTATAAAAGGGATCAACAACAAGAATGTTGTACTGGCAAAACAAATTTTGGGAGGGGATATCAATGTTGCCAATAAAAATGTTGTTGTGGGTGGAGGTGGCATGGTGGGATGTGAAACTGCCATTTACCTTTCTGAAAGAGGGAACCATGTGACAATAATAGAGATGTTACCTTCACTTGCAATGGAAGTGGAAAACATAAGCAGGAATTATCTTTTAAGAAAACTACAGGAGAATAAAATCGATTATTTTGTCAACTCTCCAGTTAATGAGATATCAGACCATTCAGTTTTTATAAAAGATAAAGAGATTGAAATGGATTATTTTGTCAATGCCTTTGGGGTATTGCCAGATTATACTTTATACAACAGGTTACGTACCAAATATGAATCATATATTATCGGTGATGCATCCAAAGCAGGAAAGATCATAGATGCCGTCAGAAGTGGATTCAATATAGGCAAAACCATTTAATTTGCTGGGCAATTTGTATGCATTATTATATTTTTTATTTTTGTGAATTTTTTAATTGTATGTAATATCTAGCTTTTTGAAATACATAGAATATCATATCCAAATATCAATCATTATTCATTTTTGATGGATTTAATAAATCAGGGATTCAAGTTTTAGATGTTCTTTACGTTTCATAGGGAATATTTTCAAGCATTTTTAATTCAGAAAGCACGTAGGTTTGTATTATTAAGCAATGGGACATCATAAAAATTAACGGGCTTGCCGGGATTTTCAATATTTTTGAACCCGGGTCACTGGCTTTCATCTTGAAATAAATCGAAGGCCAAAAGGATGTCCAGACTACCCCACAAGCCCATTGCAATATGATGTTACGGCCTTTTAAAGTTTTTCAATTCAAAAAATCGATGAAAAAGGTTTATTGGGATTTGGTAATTCTGACATTATTTATCTTCATGTATGGAACTGCACAGGGTATTTCTACTTCACCCCACCATTCTACCTGATACCTATCTTTAGATAGCATGCTTATATTTTTTAGCATGTCCGAAATGTTGTCACTTACCCTGATTCCTTTATAGGATTCTTTTATCTGCCCGTTTTCTATTAAGAATATCGCATCCCTCGGGATTGTTGAGAATTCACCTGTATACATGTTAGTGTATCTGCTGTACCAAGTGTTTACCATATATAATCCATGTTTTGTTTCTGCTATCATTTCTTCAAGAGAGCTATCACCAGGTTCTACATAAGTAAAAAATGGGCTGGGATCAATCAACCCTGCGTTTGAGGTTGTTTCTACCTTATATTTTTTTGCTGTGGAAGTATTGTGCAGATGTGTCTTATAAACCCCTTTATCTAACCATACGGTTTTTTTTATCGGGGACCCTTCGTCATCAAATATCCTTCTGCTTATTGTTTTGTCATCTGCATAATCATACATCGTTACGAAATCCGGTGCCACTTTTTCATTCAACTTGTTAGAAAATATAGATTGCCCGGCATCTGCCCAAAAAGCAGAGGTCATTGAAGATAAATTTGAAATCAAGCTTCCTCCGAAAAGGGGAGCTAAAATGATGTCATATGTACCCTCTTTACCTTCTTTTGGATTTTTATAATCTTTAGCAATTTGCGCAGCTTTTACCCCGACTTCTTCTGGTTTTAGCATGGATAATTGGGGCTGTGCGGAGACCCAATGGCCAGATGATTCAGGGTTCATAAATGCCCTAACTGATAGAGTGACCGCATTGGACCTGTCCTTTCCATGGGGACCTGCTGAAGAGTGCAGGTATCTTGTTGTGTTGTAAACATAGAAGGTTCCTGCTACGGATTTAGCACCTTCGTCAAGAGCGGAATTTATAGCTGCCCTTACAACATCAACAAGGTTTTCGATGTCCTCTATGTCTTTGCTGTAGTAATAAGGACTATACTTCTTTTCACCTTTTGCAATACCACCGTAGTTTTCATTTTCTGGAATAACCGATAGCTTTTTAATTGCTTCATCTATTTTGTTTTCTATTTTGCCACTTTCGTTACCTTCCAGTTCTGTAATAATTTGCTTTTTATCTTTACAGATGTAGACATTTGTGTTTATGGAATGCCAGTTGTTTATGATATCAATATCATTGTTACTGAACCTCACCTGCATATTGTTTGATTCTTCAATCAACGCAATAACATCCTCTACACCTTTTTTTGTAGCATAATTTACATATTTTTCACATAGCTCTTCGTAATTTTTTTCATTCATACAGATACACCCCTTCAAGCCTTATCGTCGGTCCACCTGTAAATACAGGTACACCCTGTTCAGGATCACCCTTCCCACATGTAGCTGCAGACCATTCCAGTTCTTTTGATGCAGCTGTAATGGATTTCCAGTAATTGGGAGTAGATATTTCAAGAACACACCTGTTCAGAGGTTGCTTGATTTCACCGTTAACAATTAAATAAGCTTCTCTGGCAACATATTTTTGGTTGAACCTTTTATCATCTATATTCCATTCAGTAAAGGATTTCATGTAAACACCGTTTTTAACCTCTTTGATCAATTCCTCTTTATCCCAGTCACCTGGCTCTATATAAGTATTGCTCATCCTGACAATATCCTCCACATCGTAGGATTCTGCCCTTGAAGACCCATTTGTTTTCATGGAGCTTTTGGATGCGCTTTCCCTGTTCTGCAAAAATTCATTTATCTTCCCATTTTTGTAAAGGTATTTTTTTTGCGCTTTGGTTCCTTCATCATCATATTTGAAATAACCATAACTGTTAGGGATTGTTGGGTCATCAACGACTGTTGCGTATTCGCTTCCTATCGTGTTGCCTATGCTGTCAATTGTAACGAAAGAACCCCCTGCCTGGCTCAGTTCCCTTCCTAAAATTCTATCAGCTTCCATTGGATGACCGGATGATTCATGTGCGGTAATACCTGCTACCTCAGGCCCGCATATAATTGTGTATTTACCTGGTTTCAATGATATCCCCTCATAAATTATTTTTTTCTGGACCAAGCATTCATTTTTGAGATCATCCTCAACATGCCATTCATCGAAAGCCTCTAAACCACCCGTATGCCCATACATTTTATAAAATTGTTTGCTTTTGTTGTTTTCCATTATTGTTATGAAGGAATGCAGGCTTATTTTTGTGTAATTTGCCTTGATAATGCTTCCTTCTGAATTCATTATGATCTTCTCCGTTTCATTTATTCCAAAAGAGAAAATCCTACCTGGAATTTTCAGGTTTAGATCAGACAATGCTTTATCTATTCCTTCTAATCTTTTTATTATTTCTGATTCGTCAGTATTGCGCAATGCCTTTTTTTCTTCTACTTTCCATGTATCTTTTATACCTTTTTCTTCACCAAAATCTATTTTGTTTGCCCTTTTAGTATTTTTTGCCTGCTTTGCAGCACTGGAAACAATAGATTCAGCTTCCTCTTTAGACCATATATTTGTAGATGAAAAGGAAAGAGCTCCATTCAATAGCATTTTTATATTATATCCACTTTCGACCGAACTCGATACCGCTTCAATTACACCGTTCTTGAGCAAATAGTGAGAAAGTTTGTGCGTTTCACCTCTTACAGAGGCAAAAGATGGCTTATGCTTAAGTGCCTGGTTCAGGGTATGTTCCAAAATACTTTCGTTCATAATAATACACCATTGACATGTATGCTGTGATAAGTAATAAATTTTTAGAACAAATATCCGTTAACATTAACAAACTTTTTTTAGTTATAGGTGTTATTAAAGGATATAATTATGATGAACGAATCTGATAGTATAGAAGAAAATAACCTTCCCAAGGTAATTAAGTACAGTTACCTTGATTCTAAGCCATTGCTTGAAAAGGCATTTAACAATGTAGACAGGGTTACTGTACCTTACAAAAAAGGGCAGAATTATTCAAATAGAAAAAAAATAGCTAAATATCATGCCTTTAGCAATACAATTACCAGCAAGATAGATACCTTTATTAAGGAATTTCCGTCAATAGACCATATGGACCCATTATACCGTAGTATAATGGAAATAGAAGTTGGTGTGGACAATGTCAGGAATTCATTGCGGAGATTGGCATGGTTAAACAAAAAGATAAAATTGATCGGTTCAGAAACTGTTAAAAATAAAAATTTCAGATTATCAAGCTACTTCGGTAGAATCAAAGCTTTGATCAATGAGTATGACCCCTATTTCGAAGTAGTTAACAGAGCAATTGCAGTTTTTAAGCAGATTCCTAACATATCTAAAAATGACCCTATCGTGCTTGTTGTGGGATACCCTAACGTCGGTAAATCCATGTTTATCGGAAAAGTATCTACAACAAAACCAGAAGTAGGGGATTATGCTTTTACAACCAAACGATTGCAACTGGGCCACATAGTAATAAAAAGGGGAATTAAAATACAGATATTGGATGCACCGGGGATTATAGACAAAGCTGTGCACAATAAATTGGAGGATATTACCTTTGCTGCCATTGGTAACCTTTCGCCGATTGTGCTTTTTATGCTGGACCCTACAGGAACATGTGGATGGAGCATAGAAGAACAGGAGAGATTGTTAAATTATTTGAAAGAGAAGTATAGCAATATTTCATTTATAGAAGTAGAATCCAAATCAGACCTATATACCAGGGACAATAACAGGTTAAAGATATCTTCACTTAAATCAGAAGGTCTGGATAAAGTGGTATCAGAAATTGAGAAAGAGGTTTTGAAACGTTATATTAACGTTTGATCGTAAACTTCTACACTTTCCACTTTGGGTATTTTTGCAAAAAGCTTTTCAATCTTTTCGCTTATATCCCCTTGATCTGGCATTATGATGTTTATCAATACGCCTTTTATACCGAAGGCTATATCTACGATCTGATAACCCCTAACCTTTAAACCTTCCTGTTCAGCAATGGACTTTGCTGCATCTGCAATCTGCTGTACATCCGTATCTGTATCACCAGGTAGTACCTGGTAGGTAATGGAAACTTGACCCATTTTACGGCCCCTTGAAATTACATGTTGGACATGTATATTCTACACCTTTTTCTCTACAACTGGCGCATCTTCCTATTTCACTTTTTCCACAGATAGGGCATATAAAGTAAGTATATCCTTCCCCTTTAAGTGGCATGCCACAGGATGAACAGACATTCACCTTTTTAACCATTTTACACCTCTTTTATTTTACCATTTTTTCTTGGGTTTGTTACTTTTACTTGTAAAGTATATGAGTAATATTAATATTACTACTATAACCAATACTATTGCAGTTGCTTCATACCATATGGTATAATTGGGAGCAGGTCCGGGTACATAGAAAGTAACTGTGTTGTAATTCAAGTTATTAGAAAATAACACCATGTTATAACCATTTACAATTTGCATTTTTATTGTGTGATAACCGGCCGGTAAAGACTGGATTGTATAATTATAGGTAAACGTATAGTTTTGCTTTGGACCTATTTTGCTGATAGTTATATTACCAATATAAGTATTGTCCAGATAAAATTTTATGTCGATGTTGTTCAACGTAATGTTTCCATTATTGTAAATAGTACCGGATATAGACATGGGATGTATTACACTTATTACCATGGTTTGTTTCCCATGCATGGTTACATTGCCTAAAGTGGAATTGGCAGTAACGATAAGTTCTACGTTTTCAATCTGCGCAGGGGCTGTAACATTGATATAGAATTTACCAGTCAGCGAGGTTCCGTTAGAGGGGGATACACTTGTTGATGAAACATTATTGCCTTGCAAATAGGCGTAGTATTGGTAGGTTCCTCCATCGATAGCAGGGCCACCTGATACAGCAATTTGATATGACGATGTTGAATTTAAAGCTATTATGTTTGAACCTGTAATAACAACAGACACGTTAGGGTATACCTTTGCAGAACCGTTGTTAGGCAATGTGCACAAGGCAGTTGTTAACAGTAGCCCTATCAAAATAATTAATAAAATCTTTTTCGTTTTATCGACCTCCATGTATTAGCACCGATTATTGCAATTATAATAACAACAGCCACTACTGCTGCCCACACATACAGGGTATAATTGGGTGGAGAGGGCGGTGCACCGATAAAGGGTGCCGTAACTTTGGCAGTTGTATTTAGGGAGATATAAGCTACTTTTAATGATGAGGTAGCGTAAAGTACCATTGAGGGATCTTTTGTCGATTGAACACCTATTATTATCTTGCTAGGCAGTATTGGCTTATTTACCATGGGTGTTAATTTCAGATTATATGTTTGGTTGCTACCGCTGCTTAAATATCCTGTGTATTCAGATGTGCCTTTAAGGTCAAATGAATAATTCCATCCATCTGTTGATACTATTGAAGAATCTACCAGGGATATGCTGTAATTATCATAGGTATTTCCATTATTGTTTATATAGAATGGAATTGTAATTGCACTGCCATCGTAAGATATTTGGTTGTTAATTATAGACACAGAGAAGTTGTATATTGGCACTATATTCACATTTAGCAAAGCGCTTGCAGAAACGCTTGAATTCAAGGAACTGGCAATTATCATTACCTGCGGGTGCTGTACTTGTGCATCTTTTGGCACGGTAACCAGCACATTAACCATTGTAGAATTTGTGCCCATCCAGTTAAGGAATGCCGTTGAAGGAGAAAATTTGAATCCCCATCCAGCCGGAACACCGCTGAAGGAATATTCAGATGGAACATTTCCAGTGTTCATAACCTTAAATGAATAGGAGAAAGTTGAACCGGGTTTAACGTATATGTAGTTGTTGGTATATCCATGTATAGATAAGCCATAGACAGCCACCCTACTTAAAGATATATAATAAGTTGTAGTATGGTTATTTATGGATAGGTTTTGGTATGCGTTGTATTTTACCATTTGGTTGTATTCATAATTGAATGTATTTACACTCACATTGTAAATACCGTCTGGCAGGTACAGAGAATTATACCCTGTTACTAATTTGAACGGTATGGAAGCACTTTCAGTTTTAAATATAGAATTAATTGGCAGATTAGAAGAATTAACAGGTGCTTTTACATTCAGTATTGCCTTCCATCCCATTTCGGGGGTAAGATTAAAAGTGTAATTGCTATAACTAACATCTATTTTTGAAATATTTACGTATGTGTATATCCCAGAGGTTTCAGTTAAATATATGTTATATAAACCAGGCAAAAGGTATATGGATTTTTTGTTTCCACTTATTGGATAACTGTACAGTATGTTTGTACTGTTGGATATATTGATATATCCGTTTTCTGGATTATTTAATTGAGGATTTAGATATATTGTAACCTTTTGCTTTATCATACTTGTGCCCAAAACGATGGAGTATTCCGTTACACCAGTTGAGGTTGATAATTCTCCATTGTATGTATATAAAATTTCATAGGTGTTGTTTATTATTTCTGTTTGGTTAACCCTTACGTAGAACATTTGGTTAACTGGAAGCAACATGGTAAAGTTATTTGTAGAACTCACTGTAAACTTAATACCTGATGTTGTCTGGAGCGTAACATTGATAACTTTATTGTAAGAGTTGCCTATTATTTTAGCATTTACTACGGAGGCAGGATAATTAGTAGCATTGAATACAAAATTAGATTGGTTGTCAGAAACAGAGATGTTAGTAATCAAGGAGACACCCATACCGTTAACCAGATTTGCATAAAGATAAACACTGTATTCACCTGGCATTAATGTTGTATAAATATATTCCGTGTTGTTTATGGATATGGTTTTGTTTACTATCCCACTGAATTCAATTGCTCCATTCATTGCTTTTGAACCTATAGACACATGCACATTAACAAATTTAATTAGATTCAACGACAGGCTAGCACTGTGTGTGCCTATTGGTATAACAAGCGTACTCACATTGGACATCAATATAACATTTGGATTTGTTATGTTGGGGGAAGTATAGGAATATATTTTGTAGACACCAGGGTATAACTGTACATTATAAGATTGCCCTGCAATCGTTGTTTCGTTGTAGGGGTAACCTTTTATTGAATGTATGGAATAGTAGATTTCTTTGTTTTGGGCATTAAATGTATTTATGCTTACAATTGAAGCTATAGGTGTCAAGGTAATATTCATATATTTATTGAGTGAAAGCTGGGTAAAGGAGATGTTTTCATTGTATGTTTGGAACCCATATGACGATACAGAGATATTATAATAATTACTTAATGGTAAGCCAACGGTTGATATTCCAGAGAAATTGGTCATGTAATCTGCATTTCCATTCTGGTAAGATACATTGATGTAAGCCCTTAATGCACCAGACTCGTTTTTTGAGTTCCATGATACCTTGAATGGCAACGATATTCCGGAGGACATGTTAATGTTCAACAAAGTACTTGAGTTTAAATTTATATTGTATATTCCTACCAAGGAAGATACAGTACTTCCATGCAATATTTTTAAAGAATACTTCCCTATTGGTAGATATATAGAATAAAACCCAGAAGAGTTTGAATAAAACTCTATTGATAGGGAATTTGTGCTAACCAGTATAGGTAACGAAGATTGATAATTTTTCAGAGAACCTTGGTACAATGTACCGTATACAGCAGCAGATTTATGGAGATCTATTTTTATTACTGACTGCGTTGCTGTGTTGAACGTTAATAGGGATGTATATACCTTGCCATTTATGTAGGAATAGGTATATGCGACGTAATTCCCGATGGGCAATAGGATATTTCCTGAACTGCCCTGTATTAGCCAGTTCTGGGTCAGGTTTATTGATTCGATTCTAGTATATGCGTAGGGAGCAGGAACTCCATCATAATAAACTTCAAAATATATTTTGGATGATGGATATAAAGATATGTTGTAACCAGTAATATTTTTTCCATAACCTATGTAAATAGGCTCCTGTATACTGTAATAATTTTTGTAGTTGACAGATATGTTATAATACGATGTGCTCCCGACAATATTTACAAAAGAGAAATATCCTGTAGAGTTAGTGGTAGTGGTTACACTATAACCACTGGGAGACATAATACGTACCTGTGCACCGCTTACAGTATTGTTTTGATATAATACTTTGCCATATATGTGGGAAGGGGTAACGGGTATATTATACAAGTAACTTTGATTGAACGGCACCTTTGCCGTGCCAAGTCCTATGATCTGGTCATCAATTTTAGCGCTGATATTGTATTGATATGGTAATATATCTTGAATGCTAAAACTTCCGTCAAGAGTTGTGTTGGTATAATAGGATATGCCTTTACTTGAGTTGTATATATGTATCATTGTATTTGCGATTGGTACATCCACTGTGCTGTTATAACTGAGCTCGTTCGCATCGTTGAAATACATCAATCCATGTATAGATGATGGGGGGATAACCACGTTATTCGTGATGTTGTATTGCCCTATCCTCATCGCTTGAGAGTTGCCCACATATAAGTAGGTTTTATTCAATATTGTGGCTTCAAGCTGCGTAAGTGGATTGTAACTTCCACCAGAGGATACTACTATTGTATCATTTCCTGGCGGAACAATAAGACTATATTGACCCTTGCTGTTAGTAAGGGTGGTCTGGTGAGGTATTTGGAATTGGTCAAACACTGTAACTCGGATATTGCTAACAGGTGCACCGTTGGGCATGGTTACAGTTCCGTTTACGTAAGCACCGTCATAATATTCCAAAATTGATACACCGTTATAGAGATAAGACTGCCCGCTCAGGTCACTTGTACCTTTGCCCTCGACTTCGTATTTTAATGCTTGCTGGTAACTCACAGCAGTCCATGCATTGGAATGGTTCTGATAATCTTTATAGGGGTTCCAATAAGCGGTTCTATACACCAATTCAAAATGGGTCATGTTCCATCCCGGTTCTGGTTGATAAGAAGACATAGATGAAGACAACGTAGGTATACCCTGTGTTAATCCTAATTGTGCACCATCATATCCTACAAACTCCCTATATAAAAAGGAATTGTAAAACATGGGTTCATATTGTATCTGGTAATTTACAATCTGGACGTTTTGGGGGATGTCATTAAGGGGATAGGTTACGCCAAGATTGCTCACTGCTAATATGTTGTAATAATCAATAGGGATGGAACCACCCTGACCACCCATAACCTGGTCAGATAATTTAGCGGGTGCATAAAATATGCCAGTATTGGTACCAGAAAAGGGGAACATCCTGCTATCTACTGCAAAATATTCTATGTTATATCCTGTTGCTTGTCTTATATCATGATAGAACCACACCAAAGAACTATTGGATAAATGATCGGTAAAATAAACCCTTAGCATGGCATATTCAGCATTCATAGGATGAAGATAACTTGCGTAAGGGCCATAAATATCGGGTCTTGATAGGACAGTATTTATATAATTACCTGGATTTGCAAGAACACTTTCAACAAAGGATACATTTAATTTATACCTTTCCAGTATGGACACTACGTTGCTTGGCAATTTATTTCCATTATTTTGGTATGATCCCTGCAAAAGCCTTGCAACCAGCAAAGCGATAACTGAACTTTGATTCTGTGCCATCAAAACAGAACCTGCTATTTGGTAACCATCCTGGAAGTTATCTGCTACTACCGGATGTTTACCTTCGTCAACTGCCTGGAAACCATAATCCCACCAGCTCATGAAGGCAGGCCGTTGAGCAGGGGGCAAATTAAGATTCTGCTGCGCTAACCATAAATAGGCTGCTGGATAATATTGATTGGGTTCATCAACACTGTATGGAAACGCACCGAAATACCATGATGTGCTGTTGTTTAATGTATATCCAGGTGGGTGTAAAAAGGAGGGTAACGCTTTATAAACCTGGGCGTTATATTTGTTTTCTAACTGGTATGGAATAGATGCGTCTATTGAATACCATACATTGGGGATTACCAGTATAAAAACAATGAATATTACGATTAAAACATGGATAGGTTTCACACTTTTCTTTATGGCATAGAATCCCGTACCTTTGAACCCGCTAAAGGTTCTTCTCAGTTCTTCAAAGTTGGCACGGTCAAGCATGAAATATAGAGTATATCCAGATAGAATAGCAAATGAAGTTGTACCCAGGAAGATGAACTTTCCTGCTGATATAGCTACGTAAGCGCCTAAAAGACCGAGTACAATAATCAATAAATGTTCATACCTCAATTTTTTTATATATTTCCATATTATCAATACTAACCCTACAAAAGACATAAAGAAAGTAGCTATACCGAATGAAAGCAGATAAACACTGAAATCAGGTGCCTGTGCCTCGGCAACTGTTGAATACACCTGGGTTTTTACAAAATAACCTTGTCCAGTTATTACTGCATTGAAATAAGGCCTTTTAACGTAATATAATGTTATTGCCGCTATTGCTATTAATATTGCTTCAGTTATTAAAGTCAATAGCCATGGTTTGTCCCTCATCACTACCATTATCCCCAGGACAACTGTTGCACCTAGGTATAGATAGAAGGGCAAGTCAAACCAATAGTGAATTAAATGTACACCGTAGTAGTATGGGAAAGATATCAAAAACCCTATACCATAAGCTATTGTAGTTGATACATACAGGTCAAAAGAATCAACCCCCCTGAATAGGTTTATAAGCATTTGTGCGATCAAAAATATGTAAACGAGGGCTAATAAGTAAGTGTAACCTTGCCATGACATTGCCGAAACGCCTATACCTACACCAGTTAGCAGGGTATAATCCAAGGCCTTTTTGTTGCCTTTATAAAACGATACCACCCCGTTTTTAAAATCGGAAAATTTAGAATATTTTTCTACATAGCGCTTGTGGTGCAAACTTCTGAGGAGTACTATGTAGAAATAGGTTACAAAAGTTAAAACGAATAGATAATACCCCAGATAATTTGAGAATGTAACCATTGTTCTTGTTACATCTGCGGCCATGAAGGTTATGATCATGGCAGATAATATACCTGTTTTTTTACCAGCAATTTCCTTGCCGATCAAATAAACGGGGAATACAATCATTGAACCCCAGAAGGCAGAGGACATTGATAAAACGTATGCACCGGCTTTTATGGCATTACCACCGAAGAAACCTGATAACAATATTCCAAGTATAGCGTTCATCCAGTCAAATATAGGAGCCCTTGGATTTATAAGACCTATGGGGTAATTCAGCATTGTATCCAAAATCAGGGAATGATGATAAAGAATGACATATTCCATTACCCTATCATGGTAATATGAATCAGAACCACCAGAATACAGGTATAAAGGACCGTATTGCTGAACTAGCGGATAGCTAAAGTATATACGTATAAATAGGCCCAGTAAGAATGTGGCTAACAGTAGTATAGATATCCATCCATGGCGCTGCCACCATCCAATCAGATATTTAGCGGCATCATTACTCTTTTGACTAAACGTATTAGCAATTTCTACCATTTAACGCGCCCTCATTTCTTTTCATTTACTTCAATACCTTACTTATATTTTGCTATAAAAATGTTTCACTAAACTAAAATTAGTTGCCTAGAAGGGATTTAATCAGGTTGATTAATTCTTTTTCTACATATTCGTTTATACTCTTTCCTAATTCAATCGTAGCTTTTGAGGGATCACCTTCATAGGGAATTTTCCATGCATGCAGGTTTTCATTTGAGATTATAAATTGCTTCATCTTTGAGTGATTCTCATTTGGAAGGCTTTTAACATAATTTTTGTTAATTGCCATAACTCTCGAAGTTTCAATTAGGCCACCATGTCCATCATCAGAAGGGATATTGTTCATTCTCAGTTTATAAGCTATTTCATAATCAGATAAAACAGCTATTTTTATTTCTTTATATTTTTTTATGATTTCAAAGGATGCTTCCCTAAGTGCAGATAGATGGTATGAAGCTGCATGACCTGACAATATTAAAAAATATTTGAATCCAGTAGAGATGGAAGATTCCATTATTTCATAAACAATGTTTTTGAGAGAATTATGACTTATGCCTATTGTACCTTTAAAAATTTCAGTAGAATAGCATACACCGTAAGGTATTGGAGGTGCGATAATAATGTCGGGTATAATTTTTTCTATGTTTTCTAGCAATGCAAGGGGCTGGATTAAATCAGAACCTATTGGAAGATGGGGACCATGTGCTTCCATTGAGCCTATAGGTATTGACAGGATTGCTTTGCTAAAATCAAGTTTGTTTACATCATCATAAGTTAAGAGATCTAATTTCATAAAATAACAGATATAATTCAACTAAATAAGTTTATTTACCTTAATTCTATTCACCTTAAGTGTGAGATCTGGAATTTTTGTTATAGGTTTCTTGATCATAATTGTGGGTGTGGTTTTGTGGTTCTCTACTATACCCGTAACCAGTTCTACAACTTTTAATATTGATACACCTGGAACTTATAACAATATCTATTTTGCATCTTCTGCAATAAATATTAAATCAGATACCCACATTACATTGAAATGGGATTCCAACTTAAATGTAACTGTAGGTATAGTATCTCAGGGCATATGGAATTCCTTTAATAGCACAGGTGATAGTGGAAATATCAACAGTTCGGCTATTGTTTACGGATATGGAATTAAAGGAAATATTAATGCAAATGTTAGTAACGTACAGAACATTGTTGTATATACATACGTAAGGTACGTAAACAAATATTTGAGAGTTAATTACACATTAGAATTTTCTACTGTTAAAAGTTTTCAATTTATGGCTATACCTGTATTTACAGGCGGTGTTTTAACCGTTATTTTTTCAATTGCCGTACCTTCTCCTGAAAATAAAGAGGAAAAACAGGAATACAACCCAGCCAGTTTAGGTAAGCCAGTTTACCAAGATATGAACCGTATAGGTAATCGGAACGCTTACAATAACAATATTATGTATAATAAACAAATGCCTATGCATCCTATGCAAAACAAAAATTATATGGGAGGTGTACATACCAATACCCCTACCAAACAGGCAGATGAAGTCAATGTTATTGAAAACCTTGAGGAACCTCAAATACCACTTATAAAACTAGGGAATGCAAAAAAAGAAGTACATAGAGAGGTTTCTATAACATTGCTATGCCCCGTATGTGGGCAAACAGTGAGTAAAAGCGATGTTATTTGCCCTCATTGCAATACCGTATTGAAACCAAATAAAATGGATAAGTAATATATAATAGATATAAAATTAGATATGTTATGGGCGTGTGGCTTAGCACGGATAAACATTAAGGTCCAAAGCATCGGTTTCCTAAGCCGGTGATCGTGGGTTCAAATCCCACCACGCCCGTTTAGAGGAAAATGGTGAAAAATGAGCATAATAGAAGGGGAGATTATATGGATCACACTATTTATAATAGCGTGTATAGCCGGGTTTTTTATTTTGAGGTTTTTCTATAGAGTATCAATGTATTTTTTGCAACCAATTTTTCAACGTTTAGAAGAAATAAACCGGGGATATAAAAAAAGATAAGAAGATGTCATTGAGGATAAAAAAAGCATTTCTATCAAACGATGATAAAAGATTATATATAGATAATAAATTAATAAGTATCAAAAAAGATGGGAGTTTCCATGGTGAAAGTATGTCCTGTTTGTGGTGCCAAAAGCCCGGATGAATATAGATTTTGTATAAGATGTAATGCAAAACTACCAGATGATGATAAGCCATCTTTTCCTGCGCAGCAATCTTATGGGGTACCGTCTCAAATACCTCAAAACATAGCTCAACCGGCTTATAATCCTCAACCTACTACTTATAACCCACCACCTACATATCAACCACCCAAACAGAATTATCAACCTCAATCTTTTTCTCAACCTATAGCTCAATCACTTAACACACCTCAGCAATCAACGTCATTTCCTTCATTGGGAACATCTCCTTTCGGGACCCAATCCTCCAAGAAAGATAACGAATCTGAAAATTTGATATCTATAGCTTCTATATTGTCCATTGTAGGCACTCTTATGGTGATTGCTGCTGCTGCATTGTACATAAAAGCAGACATGTATATTTCTATTGGATTGATTGGTGCGTTGGTTGTTCCAATAGGATTGTTTGTAGTGGGATTTTGGTCAACTACTATGGACAAACTTATCAGGGGTGCAATGTTTATAGCAGCTGCGGTTATTATAGCTACCAGTGTGATTGCCATAGCTTTGCTCAAATAAGTTAAATCATTATTCGATAACCATTTTATTTTTAGTAAGTTGTAAAATGTTTGTACAGATGTTAAGTAGATTGTAGGATTAAATGTTTATATCTAAATGCTTATATCTATGGTAATTGTAAGGATATGAAGTGTATTGGTAAACACTATGGAAAGGAGTTGCTATTATGTATTCTGATTTTAAAAAACTGTTCAGATATTTTTTAAAAAAATACAAGGGAATATGGGATATGGTGATTGTTCTGGTTTTATTTATACTGGCTCTTTCTTCTTTATATGCATATACCCAGGTTTGGCCTCCTTTTGTGGTTATAGAGTCATCCAGTATGCAACATGGGTATCAATACAAATATGGTATAATAAATGCAGGGGATATAGTTATCGTTAAACACGTAACAAGTGTAAATCAGATACAAACTTATGTACAGGGGGAAGCAGATGGATTCATGAGTTATGGGGAATACGGAAATGTAATTTTGTATCATGAAAATGGTTTGACCAATACAGTACCCATTATCCATCGCGCCATAATATACTTGATATGGAATTCATCGGATAATGCATTTTCTGCACCTTCCTTGAGCAGTCTTAAATATAACCAGCAATGGAGTTCTCCTACTAGGAATTACAATGACCTGCAGAAGTGGTTGGTTCTTTACAACGTTGGATGGAAAAACCAGATAGTGAATATAACGCTCACTGTTTTACCCCATCATAGTGGATTTATAACTATGGGAGACAATAATTTTGTACAGAATGGGGGGAATTATTATGGTATATATGACCAGGAGGGATTGATAGATATTTATGGAAATATAGTCCAACCAGTTATGTTATCATGGATTGTAGGTATAGCGCAGGGGTATATACCGTGGGTAGGGGCCATAAAATTGTATTTCGATGGAAATGCGAATTATGTACCTTCAGCTTCATGGGATTATTTGGGTGTCGTCATCTCTACATTGGTTGTTATAGTGCTTGCAGTGGATTATTTAATACCTTGGATAAGGAAAAAAAACAAAAGTAAAGTGGAAAATAAGGAGGATTTTATTAAAAAGGGATTTACCTGAGATTGATTTGATTTACTGGATAATTTAAATTTCCCTTTAACAATGGTTTAGCAAAACTTATATACATTTTAATGATTGATTATATGGAGCGATTTTTAATGGCAAAAAAAAGAAAAGACACTTCTGTATGTCCTGCTTGTGGAGGGATTGGTAGTAGAGTAGTTACTAATTACTATCAATGTGAAACAGTAGAGTGCTCTTTGTGTGAAGGCACAGGGAGAATAGATGAACATTTGATTGACGAGCATATATCTAACCTTAAAAAACAAAAAAGCAACCGGATATATCTTTAAGGATTTGGTCTTGGGTATAGAGGTGGCTTTTTAATGAACATATCAATATTTTCCAATATAACCTTTGATGTATTGGTTTTTATATTAGCATATTCATTTATAGTAATTGCATTAAAAAGCCGTATAGAAAAAAATAAGAATTTTTCTTTAATGGGTCCTTTTTTGATGATCAAATCCGAGCTAGGTATCAATTTAATACAACGGATAGGCTCACATAAGCGTATATGGCATGGCTTTGGCATATTAAGTATTTTACTGGTAGCTATATTGATGCCATCAATTTTCATTTTGCTGGTCGCAGAGGCACTTATTGTTTATAAAATACCTGCCTCCAAAGCACCGCAACCTACGGAACTTATTGGAATACCTGGAATAAATCCTTTTATACCAGTCATCTATGGGATTATAGCACTTATTGTTGCGGTTGTTATACACGAATTATTTCATGGGTTTGTTGCTAGGTCCAACGATATGAGTATTAAATCCACAGGGATACTTTACTTTATCGTGCCTATCGGTGCATTCGTCGAACTTGATGAAGAACATATGAAAAAAATAAGCAAAAAGCCAAGGTCAATGATTGCAGCTGCAGGGCCTGGAATAAACTTTGTACTAGCTTTTGTTTTTTTGATGCTTTTTTTTGGGATGGTTTCTACTACGGTAGTGCCTGCATACCATAATGGCATGGGTGTTTATTCCGTATATTCTAACAGCGCTGCGCAGCATGCAGGTATTGTGCCAGGAGACATATTGATATCTATAAATAACATTACCATAAACAATGATAGCAGCTTGGTATATGCAATAAACAGTACCAGGCCAGGAATGATTGTAGAAACTTCTTATTGGGATTATAATAAAAATGCAGTTATTACCCAGTATGTGCCTATGACCAACAAAAGTCTGTTAACTGGAAACATGAACAATAAAACACTACCCTTTTTTGGAGTAAGTGTTGTTTCTACTACGGGATTTTTATCATTCATAAAGAACCCCTTTAACGGGAATTTCATAGGAGGTTTTGTTCTTTTTATAGCGTTGCCTTTCCTTGGGATGGAACCTATTGCACAACCGCTGATACATTATTATGCCTTGCAGGGGCCTTTATCCTTTTTACCCCTAAGTTATTTCTGGTTTGGGGTTAATCTGTTTTATTGGTTATTTTGGATGAATCTTATGTTAAGCTTAACCAATGCCCTTCCAGCCATCCCTCTAGATGGCAGTTATGTTTACAAAGACGGAGTATCGTATTTGTTAGAGAGGTTTTTTAAAAAAATCGATGCCATAAAAGTGGATAAAATTTCCAACAATGTTTTGGTTATAACCTCACTGCTGGTTTTCTTTTTGATTATATGGCAGTTGATCGGTCCGCATATAGTTTGATATATATACTATATAGTGATTCAACATTTGATGGATTAATTAAAAAAATATATATATTGTAATACCATGGAATAGATATGGCATCTGATAATGAAATCGAGTATAGAAAAATTCAGAAAACGGGGGGTTCTAGTTATATAATAACATTGCCTAAAAAATGGATTGTTGATAACAACCTCAGAGAGGGGTCTCAATTAAGGGTTTCAACTAAAGAGGACGGGTCTCTTGTTGTGGATTGTAAAGATCTCGACACCTCGAAAAACAACAGTTATGACCTAGTGGTTGATAATATGGATGATTCTCTCCTTATACGCAGGCTTATTGCTGTTTATTTGGGGGGGTATAAAATCATCAAAATAAAGAGTGAGAACGTAATGGGCAATAACATCAAAGATGTAGTGGAAAAATTTTGTTCTCTAGTCATAGGAATCGAAATAATAGAAGAAGAGAAGGATTACATTATCTTGCAGGATATATCAGACCAATCAGATTTATCTATGATGAAAATTTTGGGGCGTATGTACCTTATGACCAACAGTATGGTTAAGGATGTTATTTCGATCCTTAACAACTACGACAAAAAATTAGCAGAAGGTGTTGTCAAGAGGGACCTCCAGGTGGATCGCCTTAACTGGCTTATTTCAAAAAATTTCAATATGGTTTTGCTCAACAAGCAGCATGTGGATAACAACCAGGTATTGAGTTTCGATATTAAAAGTGTAGCGCGTTTATTAGAGAGGATCAGCGATCATGCAGAGAATATAGCGAGGATTTTGATAGATCTGGAACTCCCCATTTACAACGAAAAGGATGTTAAAATGCTAGCTGAATACTTAAAGGAAGCAGATGGATTTTTGGAAAATTCGTATGAATGTTACCTTCAAAAAAATTTTGAAAAAGCCAATGAGATCATAGACAGGATAGAACTTTTTTACAATAAAATGGAAAAATATATATTCAATATAGAAAAAGGGAAGGAATACAACTTCGGAGCAATAACATTGGTTGCAGAGAGCATAATGAGAATTGCAATGTATTCTGCAGATATGTGTGAAATAACTATCAATGAATCAGTGATATAATATAACCATGAAAAAGTATAAAAAGATATTTTAAATAGATGTGTGTGAATTGACATGACAAAAGAAGCATATTCTCCTTTATGGAATTTAGAAGAAGATATCAGAAAGTATTGGCAGGAACATGAAATATTTAAAAAATTCACAAATAGGAAAAATAAGAACGGTAAGTTTTTCTTTACAGAAGGACCCCCTACTGCCAATGGGTTGCCTCACTTGGGCCATGTGCTAACACGGACTATAAAGGATGCTGTTTTAAGGTATCAATGGATGAAAGGCAAGGAAGTGGTGCCTTATATTGCTGGTTGGGATTGCCATGGATTACCTGTTGAAGTTGAAGTTGAGAAAGAGATGAAGTTCAAAGAAAAAAAAGATATCGAAAATTACGGCATAAAGAAGTTTAATGATGCATGCAAATCCAATGTATACAAATATAAAAAAATATGGGAGGACATGAGTTGGAAACTGGCATACTGGTTGGATTATGACCATGCATATACCACAATGTCCAATAATTATATAGAAAGCGTGTGGTGGGCATTGAAGCAATTATACGATAATGGCTTAATTGATGAGGGATACAGGGTTGCGCCTTATTGCCCTAGATGCCAGACCACGTTATCCAGCCATGAAGTTGCCCAGGGGTATGATGAAGTTGAGGATGAGTCTATTTATGTCAAGGTAAAATTGGTTGAAGAGGATGCATATGTATTGATATGGACCACAACTCCATGGACCTTGCCTTCTAATATGTTTATAGCAATGAAAAGGGATTACGATTATGCCCTGGTTGAATGTGATGGAGAAAGGATATACGTTTCCAAGGAGAGGTTGCCCTCAATTATGCCTTCCTGCAATGTTTTGAAAGTTGTTAAAGGGTCTTCCCTTGAAGGGTTGCATTATGTCCCCATTTATAAATCAGATGTCAACGCATACCAGATTGTACATGCCGATTTTGTAACGATCGAGGACGGGAGTGGATTTGTTCATATAGCCCCTGCTTTTGGTATTGACGATAGTGAAGTGGGTTCGAGGATGAAGGTTGACCCCATTAACCCAATACTTCCAGATGGAAAATTCAAAAATGATTTTTATTTCGGAGGGATGTATCACCTTAAGGCTAATAAAAAGATCATTGAGGATTTGAAAGAGCGCAATTTATTGCTTAAGACAGAGGTAATAAAGCACACTTATCCTTTTTGCTGGAGATGTGATACACCTTTGATATATTACCAGACAAGGTCATGGTTTATAAGGGTTTCAACAAAAAGGGATGACCTGGTAAATATTAACCAGGGAATCAATTGGATACCTGATTCAATCAAGGAAGGTAGGTTTGGCAATTTCCTCATAGAAGCCAAGGATTGGGCGTTATCTAGGAACAGGTATTGGGGAACCCCTCTGCCTATATGGGTTTGTAAAAACGGGCATAAAAAGTGCATAGGAAGTTTTAATGAACTGAAAAAGGAAAGTATTGAGAACATCGATTTAGAAACTTTTGATCCTCATAGACCAGAAATAGATAATGTTATAATCAAATGCCCTGTATGCAATGAAAACATGAAAAGGGTGGAATACGTCATAGATGGTTGGTTCGATTCTGGATGTGCACCCTTTGCGCAGTATCATTACCCATTTGAAAACAAGGAAATTTTTGAAGATAATAGACCGGTACAATTTATTTCAGAGGCAATAGACCAAACGAGAGGATGGTTTTACTCACTGCATGCTATATCCTCCCTTATTTTTAAACGCCCAGCTTACAACAATGTGGTCGTTTTGGGCCATATACTAGACAAAGATGGCAAAAAATTATCCAAATCCAAAGGAAATGCCGTTGACCCGTTCATTGCATTCCATACAATGGGGGTGGATTCAATAAGGATGTTCTTTTACATGAACAAATACACCAATTCTTCTAGATTTTCAGAAGATCTTGTAAAGATGAGTTCTACAAGGATAATAATGCTTTATCTGAACATCCTAAACTTTTTCAAAAACAATGCGGATATAGACCATTACAAATATAGAAATGAAAAATCAGAGCATTTGCTTGATTACTGGCTAAACGAGGAAATAAACAGGACAATCACAATGGTTAATGAAAACATGGAAAAATATGACCTTAAAACCAGTGTGGAAGAAATTGCAAAACTCATTGAAAACACCAGCAACTGGTATATCAGGAGATCACGTGACAGGTTCTGGAGTGGTGGAAAAAACAACGCATACTCTACACTGTTCAGAATGCTTTATACAACATCTATAATGCTATCTGTTTTTACACCCCATATAGCAGAGCATGTATACCAAAAACTGAAAAGCTATGACGATACAGGTATGATGAAGGAGAGCGTGATGCTTGAAGTTTATCCCAGTGCTTTAGAATTTGATGAAACAAAGATCACACAAATGAAGGATGTTATGGAGATATGTGAATTGGGTCGTAAAATAAGGCAGGAGGAAAAAATAAAACTCAAGCAGCCCATATTAGACATTGTAATCGAATCCAAGGCAAAATGGATCGAGGATTATCTTACCTTGATTAAAGAGGAACTTAATGCAAAAGATATTAAAATGGTTGGAGCCTTTGACGGGAAAGGCACGTATAAAAGTGGAAAATACAATGATCATGTTATATACCTTAATACAGAAGTAGACCAAAACTTGTATCTGGAAGGTATTATGAGGGAAATTATAAGAAGGGTACAGATTGCAAGAAAAGAGAAAAACTTGGAATACGACAAAAAAATCAGGCTGTATTTGGAAGGTACAGAAGATATTAAAAAAGCCATTGAATTATTCAGGCAACCAATTGAACGTGAAACCCAGGCAGAACAATTGTTGATCGAGCATGGAAAAAACGAAAAAAAATGGGAAATAAATGACCAGATTTTGTTTGTATCCATAGAGCCGCTTTGAGGTTTTTAATTATCAACCAGTTTTTTTATTTTCTCCATTATATTTTTGGTATGGCTGCCATACCAGTAATATTTTTTGCACTTTTCGCAATAATAGAAATCCGTATGGAGCCCATATATTTTTTCTGGCACTTTGCCTATAACTTCCTCTTTATTCGCATGTGCAAGTATTGTGTTGCATATAGAACACCTTGTTAATGCTTGGTCCAATTCTATTTTCACATGCATTTTTAATTCTTTAAACTGCTCTTCAATTTTTTCGCCGTGTATGCAGATTGCATTGCTACTTTTTCTGCATAATTCTTTATCCCTGGTGAGCAATACCATGCCTTCCTCTTCCGACATTTTAAGGATTTCAGAATCGCTCATTTTATCATCAGGATAATATACATCATACCCTAAAAACCGCAGATATTTACACATTGTGCCCAGCATACGGTCTGCTATAAACTTCACATAGCATATTATGATTGTCACTTTATTAAATATTTCCTTTGATGATATTTAGTTAAATAATGATATATATCTAATAAACCATTTCATAGATAGGGGTTGGTTATGGAAAAAAGTACAGTTGGAGGGAATCTTATTTTTAAGAAAGGATTTAACAGAATACTTATACCTATAGATTTTGGGAAACCTTCTTTAAGGGCTATTGACTTTGTAATAAATTTGTTAGATAAGCAGAAAGAGGTTTCAATATACGTTTTTCATGTTCATCATATAGCAGTATACCCAGTAGCAGATGCTACCTATCAGGTTGTATCCATGGCAAGCAGTGTAGAGCAATCTGAAAAGGAGGAAATGGTTTCTTTTATGGAGCATATCAAAAATCTTTTCAATGCCAATGGCTTTTTTAACGTTGTAACAGAAATTGTAGAAGGAGAACCCGTTAATGAAATATTGAAAAAGATCGATTCCATTGAGCCCGATTTGATTGTTATGGGCAACCGTGGTCAGGGGTTTGCAAAAGGGATCTTTTTTGGCTCAGTTTCCCAGAGAGTTGCTGCCAATTCACGCGCTTCAGTTCTAATTGTGAAATAATTATATTTTTTTTATATATGCGAATATAGCTGAAATATCATCCTTTTTGATCTTTTTGTTTAAAGCTGCATTTACCACATCTCTTGAAGAGATGGTATCCATCAATGATTCCAGCTCGTTTTCATTCAGATTGTCCGTTACACCATCAGTGCAAAAGAGCAGTGCATCATTTTCTTGCAATTTTATCTAACGTGAGCGGGAAGACCCCTTGACTTGGCAAGGGGATGAAAGCGTAACATTAATAATCTACTATGCAA
>JBMFVL010000017.1:0-25455 GCA_049966015.1 Thermoplasmata archaeon
TACCAAAAAAGACGAGGTTAATACTTGACAAATTGGACGAACATATTACCAAAAATCTGCGGAGTTAGATATTAAATCGTATTCAATAAATTTTACAAAAATGGTTTATACCAAAGCAACCTGTCCACTAATAGCAATGTCTGTAGTAGAATATACAAACAAAGTGTAACCTTGAAGGACGGTAATTGGAGGGTCCCCTGTTGATAAAAATATGTGTATGCCTAACATTCCACCTGCCTGAAGAGGTGTAGAAGGAGAACCTTCTGGAGTATAATATTCCCATGTTCCCGCCGGTGGACTATACCATGAAATAGAAAAATATCCAGGATGTCCATTTCCACCCGTTGCATTACCGTATTGCCCATATGTATTGCTACCATTGAAAACATCCACTGCTATATAAATCCTAATGCCCTGGCTTTGATAAACTTTAGTAATAGAAACAAACTCTGAATTTTCTATACTAAACCCTATTTCTCCCAGTGTAACCTTGTTAGAAAATCCTATAATGGGAACGAATTCCCAAAAACCTGCTTGATTAGGATAATTTTCAGTAGGGGGATTTGGAGTGGAAAAAAATACAGATGCTTGGTTGCTAACAGGTGGTTTTACCAGATTAAAAACAAAAACTGATAGCATTGCTGCTAATATAACCGTTATGGCAAGGAGAAGCACAACGGCAATAACGTCAGAGACACCTTTAGTCTTAAATTTACTCTTTCTAAACTTGTTCATTTAATTTTTCCCCTCACTTTAAAGTAACTAGGTAACAATAAATATAGTAGTTGTACTATTATTTATACCTTTATTTATTTTATCCTGTTTATTGTATATTATTATTGCATTTTATAAAAAAGTTTAAAGTATGATCCTTATATCTACTGCAATGCACCCCTCGGGATTAGCAATAAGTGGATTTATGTCTAATTCTTTAATATCATCTAGTTCCGTAACCATCTGCGATATTCGCTTCAATACATCTGCGATAGCACTAATCTTTGCCCCTTTTTCCCCTCTTACACCAGTCAAAAGTTTAAAAGACCTTATAGAACTTATCATATTATCAGCAGAAAGCTCTTTAATTGGTGCCAAACGGAAAGATACATCATGAAAAGCTTCTACGTAAATTCCACCCAATCCAAACATGAGTATTGGTCCAAATAAAGGATCACGGAATGCACCTATAATAGTTTCTTTTCCATCAGGAACAAATTCTTCAACAATAACCCCCTCTATCCTTGCATTAGGTTGTTTTGTCTTAACATTTTTTATAATTTCATCATATGCAGTAACAAGAGCATCTTTATTTTCAATGCCTATCTTAACCCCACCAACATCAAATTTATGAACTATATCCGGTGAAAGTATTTTCATAACCAACGGGTATTTAAAGGACTCCGTTTTCGGTAACAATTCATTTTTAGATCTTATTTCAACATAATTAACTGTTGGAATTGAATAGCATTTTAAAAGCTCTATCGCTTCTGATATTGATAACATCTTTCTATTTTCTGATTTTGCTTTTTCTATGATGCTTTTTGCCTTCTGTAAATCGACATCATAATGCTTTACAGTTGTTTTTTGCCTTGAAGCCCATAAATAATGCCTATAAAGCAAAGACATTGCCCATGCAGCATCTTCTGGGAATTCAAAATGCGGAATATTGTAATCATCCAAAATGGAATTTTCATCACTTAAATCAGATAACCCGAAAAGAGTTGTAGTTATCGGTTTGTTGTATCTATCCCTTGCGTTTTTAATCTCCTGAATTGCTTGTTTTACATCAAGACCTCCAACAGGTGTAATAATTGAGATCAAACCATCAAAGTAGTTAGATGAAAGTAATGTATTAAGGGCCTTTGAAAAAACCATCGCATTTCCATCTCCCAGTATGTCAACAGGGTTGTGAAAGCCTGCACTTGGTGGTAAAAAACTTTTTAGTTGTTCAAGCAGTTCTCCTCTGATTTCTGGCACATTTAAGCCATATCGTGAAGAGGCATCTGCTGCCATTACCCCTGGTCCACCTGAGTTTGTAAGTATAGCAATATTACTCCCATTCAAATAATTTTTTTTAGAAAAAATTTTAGCAGCTTTGAACAACTCGGGTAAACTATTTACCCTGATTATTCCGGCTTGCTCAAATACACCCTCATACATATCATCCGAACCCGCTAAAGACCCAGTATGAGACAATGTAGCCCTACTTCCAAATGCAGTTCCACCTGATTTAATAGCTATAATGGGCTTTTTTTCTGTTATTTTTACTGCTTCATTTAAAAATGATTTAGGATCGGCCAAACTTTCAATGTACATCAAAATAACGTCTGTATCATCACTTTCTCCTAAATGTTTCAATAATTCTGCTTCTGTTACATCCGCCCTATTACCAACACTTACAAATTTAGAGAACCCTATCTTTTCGTATTTAGCATAACTTAATATACCTTCACATAAAGCCCCGCTCTGAGATATAAGTGCAACATTCCCTCGTGTAGGCAGATGTTCTGAAAAAGTTGCATTCATAGAAACCTTCTCATCCGTGTTTATAACCCCAAAACAGTTGGGTCCTATAATCCGTATCCCATATAATTTAGCTATTTTTACAAGTTCCTCTTCTCTTTTTTTTCCTTCATCACCCACTTCCTTAAATCCAGCTGAAATTATTACCGCACCCGGCACCCCTTTTTCACCACACTCTATCAAAACATTTGAAACAGCATTAGCTGGCACCACAATAACAGCTAAATCTATAGAATCTGGAACTTCCTTTATTGATTTATATGTTCTAATGCCAAAAATGCTTTTAGAATTCAGAGAAACAGGATATATAGTCCCTTTATATCTACTCTGCAAAAGATTAGAAAGTATAAATCCTCCAATATTACCTGGTTTATTAGATGCACCTATAACAGCAATTGTTTGGGGTGAAAATATTTTATCTAAATTAGATTTATCATTGTTCATACAGAAATTCATTATAAACGCATACATAAAACTTTTGTATTTTTTTTGCATGAATCAGTGTAAATAGTAATAGGGTATCAGTTAAATCATTTTATATGATAAAATTTCTCACAAAGATAAAAACTATATTTACTGGATAATTTAGTGAAAATTCTGGCTATATTTATTTTTAAAAAATATATTACAAACGATTAAATTTATAAAAAAGAACTGATAACTTAGGTGAAAAAATGGATCCAATAGAACCCTATTTGCCAACAATTATAAATAACTATGATTAAATAATGGCCTCTTCGCCAACCCTCTTTTTATTTTTTTTATTTAGTTTGGTTATTTAAATGTTTAAACATTATATATATAAGTATTAAAGTAATGTCTAGGTATTTATTATATTTACAATATTAATTTTGCATAAATGATAAAAAGAATTAATAACATGATAGTAGATATCTACTTGGAATTAATATGGATGATAGTGCAGAACAATCTGAAAAATTAGGAAAATTGTCTATCAAATATGCCAATAAATACAAAGGTAAAATCCAAACGATTCCTAAAGTGCCTATTAAATCGTTATCTGACTTTTCAATATGGTACACCCCTGGAATTGCATACGTTTCTAAAGAGATCAAGAAAGATCCTGTGAAGGTTTTTTCATTAACAGGTAAATGGAATACAATCGCAATATTAACTGATGGAAGCAGGGTACTAGGTTTAGGCAATATCGGTCCGTTAGCAGCAACCCCTGTAATGGAAGGTAAAGCCTTAATATTCAAATATTTAGGCGGTGTAGATGCCATTCCTCTCCCTGTAAATGCAGTGACTACTGAAGATATATTAAAAATTGGAAAAGCAATAGAACCCGCTTTTGGTGGCATTAACCTCGAAGATATCGAGTCCCCTAAATGCTTTGATGTACTTAGAGAAATGTCTAACTCTTTGAACATACCGGTGTGGCATGATGACCAGCTAGGAACAGCAGCGGCCTCTCTAGCAGGGTTAATAAATTCTTTAAGGTTAGTAGAAAAAAAGTTGAATGAAGTTAAAATAGTATTACTGGGTGCAGGTGCTGCTAACTTGGCTACTGCTGAGATGTTTATGAAGGCAGGTGTGAAAGGTGGTAACATTATATTAATAGATTCTAAAGGAGTATTATACTCTTCAAGGAATGATATAGACCATTTGATGATTTCTCATCCTCTTAAATACAGACTCGCACTTAAAACAAACAGTGATCAAATAAAAGGGTCTCTTGATGACGCTATAAAAAACGCTGATGTATTGATATCTGCCTCTACTCCAAAACCTGGTTTAATAAAACCAAGCCATATAAAGAGTATGGCTAAAGACCCTATCGTTTTTGCAATGGCAAATCCATGGCCTGAAATATGGCCTGAAGATGCAAAAAAAGCAGGTGCAAGGATTGTTGGGACAGGAAGATCTGATTTTCCAAATCAAATAAACAACAGTCTAGTGTTTCCTGCAGTATTCAGAGGAATACTAGATGCAAAAGCAAGCAAAATCCCAATGGAAATAGCTATAGAAGCTTCGTATGCATTGGCGGATTATGTCAAAGATAAACTTTCTGAAGATTATATAATACCAAATATGACCAACTTTGATGTTTTTCCTATTGTTGCTGCAAGGGTAGCAATGAAAGCAATTGAATTGGGCATTGCTAGAGAAAAAGCAACCTATGAAGAATTCTATAATATGGCAAAGGAAAGAATGGAAAACGGTAGAGCCCAAATAAAATTAATGTTGGATAATAAAATGATAAGTGAAATGGAAGGGGATGAAAATGGAAGTTGAAATAAAACGTGCTTTAATAGAAGATGTGCCAGCACTTGTAGAACTTGTAGTAAGATTGAAACGTTTGAACAGTGAGTTTGATCCATTATTTGCATCAAACGAAAAAATAGAAAAGGAAGCAGAGGAAATAATAAAAAATGCGGTAGATAGCGATACATCCATATTGCTTAAAGCAATAAAAAACGATGTAATCATTGGAGTACTAAAAGCAGATATCCAAGCAAGACCCTGTTATACCCCTACAAAAAGAGGTATAATAAGGGAATTCTATATCATGCCAGAACATAGGGGTGAAAAAATAGGTATTAAAATGATTAACGAACTTATAAAAATTCTAAAATCCAAGGGTGTAGAGCTTATAGTAGCTGAATTTCCCTCCAAAAACAAATTAGCATCTGAGTTTTATGAGAGGCTAGGTTATCGCCCTGTAACATCCCAATATGGAAAGCGCATATAAAAAACCTTAAATCAACTAACCTATTTATATTTTTGATGATAGGATGGATGGAACTTTAGATGGTACATTAACGGAATTGCAGAAAAAATTTTTAGAAGAATTAAAAATAAAGGATCTGTATTCTCACCAAAAAGAAGCTTTACCATATATTGAAAAAAACAAAAACATTTTATTATCCACCCCAACAGCATCTGGTAAATCCTTGATAGCTTATCTTGCCATTCTCAAATCACTTGAAGAAAACAAAAAAGCAGTTTTTATTGTTCCATTACGTGCATTGGCATCAGAAAAATATGCGGAATTAAAAATCATTGAAAAATACGGATATAAAGTAGGCAAAGCAACAGGTAGTGTAGAAGATGTATTCAAGCCTGAAAAGTATGATGTAATAATAGCAACCACTGAGAAAATGGATGGCATTCTAAGATCTGGTAGTAAATGGATTGATAAAATAGGTGTTGTTGTAGTAGATGAGATCCATATAATAGGTGAAAAAAATAGAGGCCCCACATTAGAAGCCTTGATATCCAAAATAAAAACATTCAATCCAAACATAGTAATCCATGGATTGTCAGCAACGATACCAAATGTTGATGAGATTGGTGAATGGTTAGACGCTAAAGCTATAGAATCCACATGGAGGCCCGTTAAACTGAAAGTACACTTATTAAATACAAATTCCAATGAGCTGATAAATGAAATGGGATTAAATGAAAAGAGCAATGTAAACCTATATTCTATAATTAAAGAAACCATAAAAAGCAAAGGTCAAATTATTATTTTTACCAATAGTAGAAAAAGTTCTGAAAGAATTGCAAATGATTATTCTTCTATAATTGCTCCTATGTTATCAAGTGAAGAAATAGGGGCAATAAAAGAGTATGTAAATGAAACGGATGAAGAAGAATCTCAGGTGGAAATCAATTTAAAAAACCTAGCAAAAAGTGGTATTGCCTTCCATCATGCAGGCTTATCAAACAAAGCAAGGGATACAATAGAAACTTTATTCAAAAAAAGATATATAAAAATGATTGTAGCAACACCTACATTAGCGGCAGGAGTCAACTTACCAGCCAAAACTGTAATAATAAACGATATATGGAGATACGACAATGGAAGGCAAGTGCCATTATCTAATTTTGAAATCAAACAAATGTGTGGAAGGGCTGGAAGACCTGGTTACGATAGTGAAGGGGAAGCCATAATTGTGGTTAATGGAAATAACAATATGGAAATAGCAATGGAGAAATACATCAACGGTGAAACCGAAAAAATAAATTCACAATTATTGAATGAAGGAATGCTTTACACACATTTTTTATCAATAATTGCAAGTTCTAGACAAAACATAAATATTGATGTATTAAAAAATTTTTTAGAAAACACTTTTGCGTATTACCAAAATGAATATTTGACAGTGGAGGATATCATTGAGAATAGTGTAAAATATCTTTATGATAATGGATTTATTGAAACAGATGGGTACAACTTGAAATCTACAATGCTTGGAAAGCTAACCTCTTTAATGTATATTCATGTTGAAACTGCTCTTAAATTTAAAAAACTTTTAGAATCTTATACACAAATGGATCCGCTGGTCTTTTTGCAAGTTTTAGCTTTAAATCCCAATAACTATGGTATCAGGGTACCAAAATGGAAAGAAAGCGTAATATACAGGGCAATAAACAGCAATAAATGGTTTATGCTTGAAAAAGAAAGGGATTTGGGTTATACAGAACAATTTAAAGAAAGTGTTAATCTTGCACTTATGCTTCAAGATTGGATTAACGAGGTTCCTATATATAAAATAGAAGAAAATTACTCCATCGGGCCAGGGGATATAGCAAACATAATAGAAAATACCAAATGGCTATCCTATGCCTTATTCCAATTTTCCAAGGTATTCAATAATGTTTTATCTAATGATTTGGATAAACTGTCTGTCCAGATTAAATATGGCATTAAACCAGAATTAATTGACCTTATACAATTGAGTGGAATAGGAAGGATAAGATCAAGAAAGTTATATGATGCAGGGGTAAAAAATGTAGATGACTTTACAAAAATAAATCCAGAAATATTATACAAAATAATTCCCAAAAAAACAGCAATGAAAATCATCAAAAAATGGATAGAAACAAAAAAATAATAGGCAATACCAAATCGTATTGCCTTTTCTTTGCCAACCCGTTATATTATATAATGTACAATCAATGTTATATATTTTACGGTATAAAAACCGTATATATACCATAGAAATCAAAAAATAACTGACAATACAATATGTCTACGATATGCCACCTAAAGGGTACAAAAGTGTAACAATATCCGAAAATTTGTTAAATAGGATAGAATCTTTTATTAATGAAAATCCAGAACTAGGAATAAGAAGTGTTACTGAATTTGTAGTAGAATCAATAAGGAAGCGTATAGAAGATTTAGAAGAAATTAAAATGAAAAAAAACGAAGTAGAAATGTATCAAGCACTAAGCGAAAAAGCTAAAAAATATAAAAACGACTCATCATTTAACAAATAAAGGGTTTGAATTTCATTTTAAATTTTTTTAATGTTGTGAGGTATTCCTAATTCTTCATGAGTTTTAGCATCCAATTTTTCGCTATTTTCATTGTATATGTATATTTTATCAGTACTTTCCTCTTTAGCTTTTAAATGTGCTCCACTGCATAAAGGGTACTTGGTACTCAAACCACACATACAAATATGTACTTTCTCTCCACTAGGCAACACATGTTCATAGGGGGAATCTTTTGTAGATATTATCAACCTTGCCATTTTTACACCTACTAAAAAAAACATCTATGCTATATAAAGACTTTGAATGTAAGTGGAATAACATATTATTTTTTACATACACTAAAAATATATGTTCCATGTTAAGTACTACTTGCTAAAGTTTGAACTAGTTACTAGAATAATCTACATCGAATGGATTTTAATAAAACCGTAATGTTTGACTATCTAATATCATCCAGAAGTAATCAGTATTCCAAATATAATTCGATGATTATTTAGGTATTTTTAATAAAAGTTAAGTGGTGCAAGGTCACAAACCAACACAATAGCAAAACGTTTAAAAAAAATTTAAATAATGTATATGCTTTACATGCTAATCAAACATAAATACTATGCAAATATGGTAGCAATTTAATGATAACAAAACAAAAAATATATATTACGTAATTACATATGGATATATGATATAAACATATAATATAACAAAAAAAGATGAAAACCTAAACAAAAATTAAAAATAATGAATGTAATGGAGGTACAGGTTCTAAAAACCATACCCCCTTACAAAAAACCCATTAAAAAAAGAAGGTGTAAAAAATGACAATGAGTGAAGCAGAATTGAAAAATCTAAAAGGAACGAAAGTTGTAGACGCAAGAGGGACCTCATGTCCAGGTCCATTACTTGCAGCTAAAAAGACCATGAGTGAAGTACCGGTAAATGGTATAATGGAGGTACTGTCTTCTGATCCAGGAACAAACAAAGACATCCCAGCATGGTGCACTAAAGTGGGTCATGAATACCTTGGACTGATAGCTGAGCCTAGTTACTGGAGATTGTTTGTCAGGAGGAAGAAGTAAACTATGGATAACCAAGAATTTAAACCTAAAATTTTAGTTTTTTCTACCAACAAAATTTCTGATCCTGGGATAGATCTTGCAGGATTACTCAAGATGCACTATCCCTCAACCGTTTATGTTATACCCGTTCCATGCTCTAGTATGATAAAACCCAAATGGATTTTGCATGCTTTAAAAAGTGGGTTTGATGGTGTATTTGTAGCGGCAGATGGTACGGATTGTCCGTATTTGCCAACATGTACAGAAAAAACAGCAACTAATGTTAGTGACGCACAAAAATTAATTGAAGAAAATGGTGGTAGTACAGCTAGAGTTAGAATGGCTGCAATATGTTCGGTGTGTGCTGAACCATTTGTAAATCACATGAAAAATTTTTATAACATATTACTGAGCATGGAACCTGCAGAAGTAGAACTAAATAAAAAGAAAGGGGCATGAATATGAGCGAAGAGATCAAAACTCAAGATTATGACGTAGTAGTTATTGGTGGTGGTATTGGTGGAATGGATACAGCACTCAATCTAGGTGACATGGGATTTAAGGTGGCATTAGTAGAAAAAGAACCTAGTATTGGTGGTAAAATGATTCTTTTGAGCAAGGTATTTCCAACATTAGATTGTGCTTCATGTATATCGACACCAAAGGTTGCGGCTGTATCCCACCACCCTAATATCAAACTATTAACTTACACTGAAGTTAAAGACATATCTAAAGAAAGTGACAATAAATTCAAAGTAAAAGTTACCAAAAAAGCAAGGTACGTTCATGAAGATATGTGCACAGGGTGCAAGCAATGTGAATCTAAATGTCCTGTAGTAGTGCCAGATCAGTTCAATTTTGGATTAGTAGGAAGGAAAGCGGTATATATTCCATTTTCTACAGCCGTTCCAAAGGTTTCATTGATTGATTTAGACAACTGTGTCCTATGCGGAGCATGTGAAAGGGTGTGTCCCACAAATCCAAAATCAATTGACTTTTCTCAAAAACCTGAGGATATCGAGTTGAATGCAAAAAGTGTAGTGTTAGCAACAGGGTTCAATCTATTCCCTGCAGAAAAAATAGAAAATTTAACGTATGGGAAATCAAAGAACGTAATTACATCTATGGAAATGGAAAGATTGCTAGCTCCTACTAGACCTTTCAACACAGTATTAAGACCATCTGACGGTAAAGTTCCTGACAAGATTGCATATGTATTATGTACTGGTTCAAGAGATAGAACTGTTGGAAATCCAATTTGTTCGCAAGTGTGCTGTATGTATTCCATAAAACAGGCTCAATTATTATTAGGTGCACTTCCATTAGTAGATATTACAATATTCTATATTGACATCAGGGCATTTGGCAAAGGTTATGAAGAATTTTATCAACAGGCAAAAGATATGGATGTTCATTTCATTAAAGGCAAAGTAGCCAAGATTACAGAAAAAGAAAATGGCAACCTGATTGTCAAATACGAAGATATAGAAAATGGTGGTAGATTAAGCGAAGGCGAATTTGATATGGTGGTTTTATCCGTAGGGTTGTTATCTGCATCTTCTAGTATCATGTCTTCCATGAAAAACTTGAAGGTTACACTAGATAATCAAAAATACATACTATCCCCTGATGAAACATTATATCCATCAAGAACAAATCTTCCAGGAATATATGTTGCAGGTACGGCATCTGGTCCTAAAGATATACCTGATTCAGTTACATCTGCAGGTTCTGCGGCATCGGAAGTTGCGGCTTATATAGCAATGAATTATGGCAAAATAAAAAAAGTAAAAGGTGAGTAAATGACCAACAAAAAAATAGGTGTTTATATTTGCCATTGTGGTGGTAATATCTCTGATTATGTTGACGTCAAAAAGGTAAAGGAATCTATAGAACATGAACCAGGTGTGTTAGTTGCAAAAACAGTTATGTTTGCATGTTCTGATTCAACACAGCAGGAAATGATCCAGGATATAAAAGAAAAAGGATTAGATGCAATTGTAGTAGCTTCATGTTCTCCAAAGCTCCATGAACTTACATTCAGGGGTGTAGCAAATAGGGCAGGGCTTAATCAGTTCAAATATGTACATGCAAACATAAGGGAACAGGTTTCATGGGCACATTCTGACAATCCAAACGGTGCAACAGAAAAAGCTATAGGTACAGTAAAAGGTGCAATTGCAAAAGTGGCTGATACAGTCCCACTTAAAACTGTTGTAGTCGAGGCGGTTCAATCCGTTTTGATAGTAGGTGGTGGAATTAGTGGAATGAAGGCTGCCCTTCAATATTCCGATATGGGCATAAATTCCTTCCTTATAGAAAAATCTCCATTCTTGGGTGGAAGAATCTCTCAGTGGAGTTCTACATTCCCTACAGGTAAGAAAGGTAAAGATATTGCATTGGAATTATTTGAGGAATTAAAAAAGAGGGCAAACATAACAATATTCACCAATGCAGAACTTGTTGGGAGGTCCGGTAGTATGGGTAATTTCAATGTTAAAATCAAAATATCCCCAAGGTATGTTAAAAAACCATTCCAACAGGTAAACGAGGCTATTGAAAAATGCCCTGTAGAAATTGAGGATGAATTTAATTTTGGGTTAACCAAAAAGAAAGCAATTTATAAGCCATTTGAAGGTGTTTTCCCAGATATTCCAGCAATAGATACCAAAGCATGCACAAAATGTGGAATATGTGCTAAATTGGCAGGGGATGCAATAGATTTGAACGAAAAAGAACAGGTATTATCATTAAATGTAGGTGCAATATTGGTTGCATCCGGTTTTGATCCGTATACTCCTAAAGAAGGTGAATATGGATATAAAAAGAGCCCCTTTGTGGTAACCCTCCCTCAATTAGAAAGAATCCTAGAACTAAACAAAGGTGACAAGTTAGTATACAATGGAAAAGAAATAAAAACGATGGCCTTTATCTATTGTGTAGGGAGCAGACAGAAAAAGACAGATGAAAATCAAGAAGTGAATACATACTGTTCAAGGTACTGTTGCAGTTCTACGGTGTTTACATCCGCATCCATGATGAAAAAATATCCATACTTAAAGATGTACCATATGTACAGAGATATAAGAACTTATGGAAAGAACGAACCATTTTACGAAGAAGCATCAAGAAGCGGAGTTGTTTTTATGAAATATAATGAAAACGAACCACCTCAAGTAACCATCGAAAATGGTATGCCTAATGTAACTGTTAAAGATATGTTAACAGATAATGAAATTTTAGAGATATCTCCTGATATGCTTGTACTCGTAGTAGGTATGGTGCCTAGAGAAAACAGCGTATTGGACAATGTTCTAAAAATATCCAAGGGTAGAGATAGATTCTACAACGAAGTGCATATTAAGCTGAAACCAGTTGAAACTGTTATAGGTGGTATTTATCTTGCTGGTGCAAGTCAAGGCCCTAAAAACAGCGTTGAAGCTGTAGCAAGTTCATTAGCAGCGGTTTCAAAAGCTTCTCCTATGTTGTTCAGTGGAAAAGTAGAATTAGAACCATTAGTTGCCAAAATAGATCCTGTTAAATGTACAATGTGCGGTAAATGTTTTGAGGCATGTCCATACGACGCCATACAAAAAGGAAATGTAAATGGGAAGGAAGTTGCAACGGTTGTTGAGGTGATATGTAAAGGATGCGGTGCATGTGTGCCTTCATGCCCTGAAGATGCTATAGATGTATCGGGTTATACAGACACACAGATGACTGATATGATATCTGCTATACTGAAAAATGGAGGTGTAGCTCATGAGTGAACCAAGAAAGAAACTTACATACGAAGTAATGAAAGAAACTAAACAAGTGCCACAAAAACTCTTAGATAAATTAAAGGAAGATAATAAAATAAAAGGTGCTATAACAACAGCTTTGCGTTCCGGTCCAAAAACAATTCCAGAAATCGCCAAAGAAACTGGATATCCTAAACACAAAGTAGTATGGTGGTTAATGACATTGAGAAAATATGGTTCGGTTATAGAGCTCGAAGAGGTAGGAGAAGATGGTTACTACAAGTACAGGTTGGTGTGAGGTGTAATTATGGGTAAAGTAAATCCAAATTTAATGACTGAAATAAAAGATTTAGGGGCATTTGATGTATCTGCATGCTATAGTTGTGGTACATGTACAGCAGTATGCCCATTGTCTGAAACAGGGCATGAATTTCCAAGAAAAATAATACGTTACGCTATGGTAGGTGATGAGAAAAGGTTAGTTGCGTCAACAGAACCGTGGTTATGTTACTTCTGTGGAGAATGCACTACAAGTTGTCCTAGGGGTGCAGACCCTGCAAGCTTTATGATGGCAACAAGGAGGTACTTAACAACCAAGTATGATTTCACAGGGTTTTCAAAAAAATATTACCACTCTAAAATAGTAGAGATTGCAGCAGCTGTTATATTATTTTCCATAACTGTTTTATTGGTTGCATTACTCCATGCAAATGTCCCGATGCCCATGTTCGGAACTGTTGAATTAAACTCTTTTGCAGGTGGAATTGTATGGACTATCCCAATAATCAACCATCCTGTTGATATAGTTGAGTTGGGCGATTTATCCTTGCTTGCAATTCTTTCAATTCTGTTGTTGATAAACCTGTTCAGGATGTTTAAGTATACAGTACTAGATGAAGTCAAAGGGAAAATACCCCTAAAGGTGTACGTTGTACAGCTCAAAGAGTTAATAGTCCATCTACTTACACAAAAAAGAATAACTGAATGCAAAGAAGAAGGAACCAACTGGGATTGGATAACACATATACTTGTATTCTACGGCTATGCGTCGATATTTGTTCTAGTAATAATCTTATTTGATTATTTCCAAGCAGATACTCCCTACTGGTGGATGACCGTTATAGGAACAATAGCCTCTATAGCACTTCTTATAGGCACCAGCTACATGCTATACGGAAGGCTTACAAAAAATGGTACATGGAGAACATATACACATGCAAGTGATTGGTACTTCCTGGGGTTACTATGGTTAGTTGTTGTTACTGGTATATTTGTTGTAGTGTTTGAGTACCTTAGTATGCCCATGGCTACATACGTTACATATGCAATACATCTTGGAGTTATTGCTGCATTTGAAACAGTTGTAGTCCCATTCGGTAAATGGTCACACATTGCATACAGACCATTTGGAATATATTTTACAAAAATCAAAGATGCTGTAACCAAAGCAGAAACCCAACAATAAACTTTTTAAATTTTTATTATAATATTTTTGATTTTGAGAATAAACCATAGAAAAAAAGTTAATATCCCCTCTCTATTATTATCAATAAATGCCGAGATGACAGAGCGGCAAATGTGGCAGACTGCAGATCTGCATTTTGAGGGTTCAACTCCCTCTCTCGGCACTCTGTTCAATGATGAAAAGAGGGTCAGCTGATCAAATGATGATCCTTATGAGTTCTGAGAACGTACAGCGAGGAATAAAAATGAAAATCCTTATATACGGTGCCGGAGCATTGGGATGCGGAATAGCAAGCATGATTTCAAATAATAACTTATATTTCATAGGGAGGGAAGGCACTGTAAACGCAATTAACAACGGCAACATGCATATCTCTGGGTTGACCAACAAAAAAATAGAAGGTAAAGCTTACATAAGCATTGAAGATATGCAAGAAGTTCCAGATATAATCTTTATCACCACCAAAGCATATGATACAGAAAAGGCAATCAAAGAAATAGTCAATAAATGGAAAAATGTTTACATAACACATATCCAAAATGGGTTGGTTAACAGGCAAATCATTTATGATTATATTTACAGATACTGGGGGAATCCCAAAGAACTATTTGCATCCTGTGTTACCAATTATGGTTTTACTAAATTAAATGAAAATAATATAAAGCATGCCGGTAATGGCACATTGTGGATTGAAGATTGTAAAACTGGTCAAATCATAAATGAATTGTTCAATCAAACATCAGTGAATCATGAAATAATAAACAATATAGAAGAGCAAATATGGAAAAAAGGTATTGTTAATTCTGTCATAAACCCATTGACATGCATATTTAATGCCGAAAACGAAGTTTTAGGTAACCCTTATTTATCCGATGTAATTGGAAAAATTGTAAAAGAAGGGGTTGAAGTTGCCAAATCTACAGGTATTGTTATTAAATACGACGAGGTAATATCTCTGGTGAAAAGTACCATCAACTGGACATCAAAAAATGTTTCTAGTATGCTTCAAGATATGAGAAATGGAAAAAAATTAGAAATAGAAGAGATAAATGGATATATCCTGTCTGTTGGAAGCAAAAATGGAATTAATGTGGAATACAATACACTATTGTACAAAATAACAAAAGTATTAGAAAAAATTCATAAGAGTTGAGATAAAATGGATAACATTGCAAAAAAATATTCACAAAGGAAAAAAGAACATGTAGAACTTGTGCTTAACAAAGACATTTCATCCAGTTATAATTATTGGAATGACATTGAGTTGGTTCATAATTCTTTACCTGAAGTTGATTTAGATAACATATCTACGCAAACTAAATTCTTATCAAAAAATTTTTCCTATCCTTTTGTCATAACAGCAATGACTGGTGGTTATAAAAAAGGAAAATATATAAATAACACAATTGCAAAGATATCTGCCGAACTCAGAATCGGGGTTGGAATAGGGAGTGAACGTGGAGCTATAGTAAGTGAGGATTTAAAAAAAAGTTATTCTATAATAAAAGATTACGACATACCTTTAAAAATTGCCAATATTGGTGCACCACAACTAATAAACCAAAAAAAATCAAAGGCGTTAAGCGATGACGATATTGCAATGCTTATTGACCTTATAAATGCAGATGTTATTGCAATACACCTGAATGCATTGCAAGAATCTTTACAACCCGAAGGAGATACAAATTATCTGGGGATATTTGAAAGAATTAATGATTTATCTAAAAAATTTCCTATTATAATAAAAGAAACTGGTGCTGGAATATCTGAAGAGGTATCTGCAATGCTAAAAGATTCCCCTATAAAAGCCATAGACGTAAGTGGTAAAGGGGGGACATCATTTGCCAAGATAGAGTTATATAGGGCGATAGAGCGAAAAACTTATCATGCGCAGATGGGTAAAATTTACGAAGAATGGGGGATACCATCTCCATTGGCAGTATTGTACGGTAAAAAATCTTCAAAACCCATTATAGGGAGTGGAGGGATATTAACTGGTTTAGATGCAGCCAAAGCTATTGCCGTGGGGTCGGATATTGCAGGTATGGCAAGACCTGTTTTAATGGCAATGAAGGAAGGATACGAATCTAACAGTAAAGACGAAATGTTAAAAGAGGCAAGGCAATTCATGGATAATTTCATTAATGAATTCAAAGTGGCCATGTTTTTAACAGGTTCAAGCAATATAAATAACTTAAAGAAAGCAAATTATATAATAAAGGGGGAATGCCAAGAATGGATAAGATGGAAATACATGAAGCAGCAGTTGAAATTTTAAATTTGTTTAAAGAAGGAAAAATAAAAAACAAAGAAGATTTGCAAAAGCAAAAAATAAGGGTATCTAAAGAAAAACGTATTCCTGTTATAAGAAATTCATCCATATTAGAATTGATGAGCAAAGAGGATTCAAAATTTTTTTTAGATATCCTGCAAATAAAACCATCAAGAACACAGTCTGGTGTTTCCCCTGTAGCAATCATGACCTCACCACATCCATGCCCACATGGAGTTTGCATTTATTGTCCAGGTGGAATGGGAAATAATTCCCCTCAGAGTTACACAGGTCATGAACCAGCTGCACTTAGGGGTGCACAAAACAATTATGACCCCTATAAGCAAGTTATATCCAGGTTAAAAACATTGGAAGAAACCGGTCACAGTATAGATAAAATTGACATGATTATAATGGGTGGAACCTTCCCGGCAAGAAATCCCTTATACCAAAAATGGTTTGTAAAAAGGGCATTTGATGCTGTAAACGGTGTTGATAGTCCTACTATAGAAAGCGCATTATTGTACAATGAAACAGCTAAAAAAAGGGTTATAGGGTTAACTGTTGAGACCCGGCCCGATCAATTTAACAGTGAACAAAGAGCCCTTGCCCTAAGTTATGGTACAACAAGGGTTGAGTTAGGGGTGCAATGCCTGGATGATATGGTTCTTGATCATGTTAATAGAAAACACACAGTGCAGGATGTAATAAACGTAACCAAAGGTATAAAAAACGATGGATTCAAAGTGATTTATCATATAATGCCTGGTCTTCCAGGAATGAATCCTGAAAAAGATCTGGAAAATTTCAAGAGGTTATTTGAAGATGAATCATTCAGGCCAGATATGCTTAAGATATATCCCACTCTTGTTGTAAAAGGTACCAAACTATATGAAATGTGGAGTAAGGGGGAATACAAACCGTACAATACAGAAGAGGCATCAGATCTTATAAGCAGAATGAAAGAAATTGTCCCTCCTTACGTAAGGATACAGAGAATACAGCGCGATATCCCGGTCAAGATGATTGTAGACGGGGTAAAGGCAAGTAATTTAAGGGAAATTGCACAGCAAAAGTTGAAGGAGAGGGGGAAAAAGTGCAATTGTATAAGGTGTAGAGAAGCTGTTAGGAATAACAAATCAAATGATAAACTGAAACTCAACATCATGAACTATGAGGCATCCCAGGGTACTGAATATTTTATCAGCATGGACTCTGAGGATAACATGATATACGGCTACCTAAGGTTAAGGTATATACCTAAAGAAAACAAAGCTATAATAAGGGAAGTCAAGGTATTAGGAAACGAAGTCCCTATAAGTGTAATGCCATCAACAAAAAACGAGGTCCAGCACAGAGGCATAGGTAAAACGATGATCTCCGAAGCAGAAGAAATTGCTAAATCTATGGGGACCAAAGAAATTTATGTTTTAAGTGGTGTAGGTGTAAGAGAATACTTTATGAAACTTGGATTTGAAAAAAAATTGCCTTATTTAGCAAAAAAATTAATTTGAATAAAACTGGATTTAGGATTATTTTAACATCTACAACAAGAAAAATTCTTATAATTTAAACAAGATGTTTTACTATGGTAGAGTTAAAGGATTTTTTAATGATTGAAAAGGGCGTATTAGTGGTATGGGATGTTCAAGAAGCCTTGGTAAATGCAATATTCAACAAAGAAGAATTTCTAAAAGATCTGGTAATTTTAATAAACAAAGCTAGGGGGAAAAACATACCTGTTTTCTACACAAAAATTACCCCCTTACCAGAAAGGTTTGAATCAAAAAGTAGAAAAATGTTTTTTCGTGGTGGGTTCAACCCAGGTGAAATAGTACCAGAAATAACACCACACAAAGAAGATATTGTTTTGAACAAAAATACTGCAAGCATTTTTGTAGGAACTAATTTCGAATATATGTTAAGAAATGCCTCCATTCAAACGATATATTTTACAGGGATTGCTACTGAAATAGGCATAGAATCCTCTGCTAGACATGCTATGAACATAGGGTTTTTACCTGTAATAGTAGAAGATTTAGTATCTTCGAGTGATAAAGCAGCGCATGAAAGGTCATTAACTAATATGAAGAAAATGATGGTTACAATATCTTCAAAAGAATTAATAAAAAATTGGGAAGGTCAATAACAATATAATTTTTTTAAATTCCTTACTATACATGCCTTGGTTTCTATACCTATACCAATTCATCAAATTAATAAAAAATAAAATTTTACACAAATTTAAAAAATAGCAATGTTATAATAACAAACCAATCAATGAATAAAAAAGGATTATCCATAATATTGGAAAAACTGGAAAAAAATAATGCCCCCTCTCCTAAATTAGAGCAATATAGTATTGGCGGAGAAATTGCATCAGATATTTTATTTAAAGCTTATATAGATGGAAACATAGAAAATAAAATAATAGCTGATTTCGGGACTGGAAATGGAATATTTGCAATAGGGGCATGTCTATTAGGAGCAAAAGCATGTATTGGTATCGACATAGACAAAAAATCTATTCTTATTGCAAATAGAAATGCACACCTTACAAATACGTATCCTTCTTTTATAAATGCAAATATTAAAGATATATGCCTGCAAAATATTGATACGGTTTTTCAAAACCCGCCATTTGGAAGCCAACGAAAGCACGCTGATAGGATTTTTATAGATAAAGCAATAAGCTCAAGCGCAACTGTTTACAGTATTCACAATGCGAATACTATAAAATTCATTGAGAATTATGTAAATAATACCAATCATTATATTAGTTGGATGCAATACTACATCCTATCTATTCCACATATGTTTAAATTTCATACCAAAGAGAAAGAACATATCAAGGTAATTGCAGTGAAAATTGAAAAAAAAAGTGGTGATAACAATGGGTGAGAAAAATTTAGTATTACCAAGTACTGAGCTTGGTGTAGTGGAAGAATTCGTAGCTGGGGAAGGAACATACATAAATAATGGAAAAATTTATTCCAACATCATAGGCTATGTAAATGTAAATGACAAAGAACGTATAATATCTGTAGAACCAATAAAACCAAAGCAAACAATAAACGCAAATGACATCCTTTACTGTTATGTAGAATCGATCAATCAATCAATTGCTGTTACCATACCAATATTCAAAGAAAAAGAAAAAAGTGCCATTAAAGATGAAATGGAAGCTATATTGCACATATCAAGGGTAAAAAAAGGGTACAGTAAAAGTTTCGATGGTATTTTGAAGGTTGGTGACATAATAAGGGCAAAAGTGGTTTCGATCTCACCTAAAATAGAAATAAGCATAGCAGAAAACGATCTGGGTGTAACGATGGGGTACTGTTCAAAGTGCAGAAAACTAATGATTAAAAAGAACAATGTTTTATATTGTGATTTTTGCAGAAACAGTGAAGTCAGGAAATTATCATTGAATTACAGGGACCCATGGATACTATGAAAACTGTTGCTATTGCAGGATCTTTTGACCACCTTCATAATGGTCATAAATTCCTTATAAAGCAGGCTTTTACCATAGGAAATAGGGTATGCATAGGGCTGACATCCAACGATTATATCAATAAATACAAAAATCAAGGTGGAATCGAAAATTATGATACACGATTAGAAAATTTAAAAAATTATTGCATGCAATTTAAAAAAGAATTTTCAGTAATTGAATTGAATGATAAATATGGGCCATCTATAAAAAACAGAGAACTGACTGATATGGTTGTTACTACAGAAACATTAGGTAATGCCAAAGAAATCAACAGAATAAGAAAGAATAATGGCATGAAACAATTAAAATTGCATATATTCAACAAAATAACTGGGGAGGATTTAATTCCAATAAGTTCAACACGGGTGAGAAATGGAATAATATCCAAAGAAGGTATTCGTTTAAAACCATTATCAATAGGTATATGCACTAAAAACAAAATAAAAATAGAAGGAACCAAAAAGGCATTGAATTATTATATGCCCAAAATATATAAAATTTACACACATAAACCATTATCTCAATATCAGCCACTAGGCTTAGATCAAACAATTAAAGCAGCATTGTCAAGGTGCAATGGCTTACAGGAAGAGCTCATTATATCTGTAGAAAGTGGTGCTATTTATATTAAAGAGTCCCTATCATATCTAGATATCCATATAGCAGTTATAAAAGATTTAACAGGGCATGTTACAATAGGTACATCAAGAGGATTTTTATACCCTTCTGAATTGACCCAAATGCTTAGTAGGCATACAGAAGCAAGTGAGGCAATAAAAAATTTATATGGTATAAAAAAAATTGGTAGAAAAGAAGGTATTATTGGCATATTGAGTAATAAAAAAATTCTAAGGGAAGAACTTGTTGAAGAAGCTGTTAAAATGGCTTTATTGCCCCGCGCATATATGAAAAATCCGATGAATGTCATTTAACTTTTAAAATCTATTAAACAATAATTGAACAATATATACAATTATTATTATAGTTATTTTGTCTTCCTCTGCTATTTTTGTTAGACAAAATTTAAATCAGATAATTGGTTTAGTAAAATTAGGTGATTTGAGATGGCAGGTTGGGCAAAGAAAATTGCTGTGATTGGTGCAGGAAATACGGGTGGAAGTATCGTACAGAGATTTGTTGACACAAATATAGCTCCGGAAATTGTAGTAACAGATGTTATAGAAAATATAGCACAAGGGAAAGCGCTAGATATTTTAGAATCCACTCCTATAAGTGGAATTGATTGCAATGTATATGGTTCTACTGACATGTCCATTATAAAAGATAGTGATGTTGTAGTAGTTACTGCTGGAATGGCAAGAAAACCTGGGATGAGCAGGCTAGATTTGTTGACAAAAAATGCAGAAATTATATACAGTGTGACATCAAACATTAAAAAATATGCACCCAACTCCATTATTGTAATGTTAAGCAATCCCCTTGATGTTACAACTTATATAGCATATAAAGCATCCGGATTCAAGCCAAATAAGGTTATTGGTATGGCAGGTGTATTAGATTCCGCCAGGTTCAGGACATTTATAGCTCAAAAACTTCATGTATCTGTAAAAGACGTGACATCCATTGTTATGGGTGGGCACGGGGATACAATGGTACCTATTCTGAGCCATACACACGTAGGCGGAATTCCTGTTAAGCATCTGTTAAAGAAAGAAGACCTGGATGCAATGATAACCAGAACAAGAAACGGTGGTGGGGAAATAGTTAATTTGTTAAAGGCAGGCAGTGCATATTATGCGCCTTCCTATTCTATTTTAGAAATGGTAAGTTCAATAGTACATGACAAAAAGCAAATTTTGCCATGTTCTGTTTACCTTGACGGTCAATATGGTGCCAAAGACCTATTCATAGGTGTTCCTGCAAAGCTAGGCAAAAACGGTGTAGAAGAGGTTATAGAACTCAAATTAGAAGAGGATGAGAAGCAGGCTTTCCAGAAATCCATTGAAGAGATCAAAAAAGAAATCGCAGAATGCCCGCCTCAATTTTTAAAACCCGCATAAACTCTTTAAATTATTTTGTGATATTATGGCTGAACAAGAATTTGATGTAATTGTAATAGGTGGTGGTATTGCTGGCAGTGTAGCAGCAATAACCATGGCAAAAAGTAAGCTCAATGTACTGCTAGTAGAAAGGGCTGAAAACGGTGGTTCAAAAAATATTTCTGGAGGGGTTCTATGGGGCAATGATTTGGCAAAGGTAATACCAAACTGGGAGAAAGAAGCACCTGTTGAAAGGAAGATAATATCCAAAAGAACTGGTTTTTTAACTGATACTGATATGATCGCCATAGATTATAAAACCACCAAATGGAAAGAATACAATGTAGGGTATTCTGTATTGAGAGTTAAATTTGATGATTGGTTATTAAAAAAAGCTGAGGAAGCAGGTGCAACTGTTGTAACGGGTGTTCCTGTGGAAAAACTGGCTATTAAAGATAACAAAGTAATAGGTGTAGTAGAGTCCAATGAAGTTACCACTGCAAACGCGGTAGTAATTGCAGATGGTGTAAATTCCCGATTAATGATGGGGATGGAAAATCTTCCTGGTTATAAATATTTTCCACCCCAAACCATTGCATTAGGAATCAAAGAAGTTTACAAATTAGATGAAAAATTAATAAACGACAGGTTTGCAGTAAATCCAGGTGAAGGTATAGCAAGCGAATACGTTTTAGGGCATATTAAAAATGTTATGGCTGGTGGATTTTTGTATACAAACAAAAGTTCAATCTCTCTAGGTGTAGTAATAAATTTGGAATCATTAATTGCATCAAAAAAATATTCCTACGATATCATAGAGGAATTCAAGACTCATCCATTTATATCCGCGTTGCTTGATAAAGGTGAATTAATAGAATATAGCGCACACCCTGTCCCTGAAGGAGGGGAAAAGTTAATAAGAAAAATAGCAGGTAACGGATATGTGGTGGCAGGGGATGCAGCAGGTTTCGCTTTTTCCAATGGTCTTGTTATACAGGGAATGAACTATGCTATAAGAACTGGTTACATTGCTGCCAAAACATTAGAGAATGCAAAAATAAATGGATGGAAAGAGGAAGATTTTCTCAAGTATACGTACAATTTAAGGCAGGATAATATACTTCAAGATTTTCATTTGATTAAAGATATCAGCAAAATAACATGGAACAGTAGAATGTACCATGATTATCCATATATGCTATCTGACATAATGTATGAGTTTTTAGGTGAGTATGGCAAAAGGAAAAGGCATATGAAAGAAGTTTTCAAGGAATCAAGAAAAAGAAGAAAAATATCAACTACAAAAATGTTAGGTGATGCAATGACTGCATGGAGGAACCTATGATAGAAAAAATAGAAATAAAAAAAAGGTTAGGTACATTGCAGTATAATACTGACACTGAAGAGAATGCACATATAAAAGTCAATAAAGAAATCTGTGCCAAATGCCCTCACCATGCATGCACATATGCATGCCCTGCACAATGTTACCAAATCGTAGGGGGTAAACTTACTTTTAGGTACGAAGACTGTGTAGAATGTGGAATATGTGACATTGTATGTGATCAGGGCGCTGTTAAATGGAATATGCCAAGAGGAACTTATGGAGTAGTTTATAAGGAGGGATAAAATGGACATTGTAGTTGCAATCAAAGTAGTTCCAGATGCTCACAATATTGTTGTAGATCCAGTAACAAAAACATTGAATAGAGCCAACGCAAAGTCGGTAATAAATCCTCCTGATAAAAACGCAGTAGAGCTAGCTTTAAGGCTTAAAGACAAATACGGTGGAAAAGTTACGGTTATAAGCATGGGGCCACCATGGGCAGAGAAACAATTAAGGGACACAATAGCAATGGGTGCGGATGAAGCAATTATAATAACAGACAGATATTTTGCAGGTGCAGATACATATCCAACCTCCCTAACGCTTGCAAAAACAATATCCAAAATGCATTATGATCTTATTCTATGTGGAGAAGAAACAACCGATTCCAGCACAGCTCAAGTTGGACCGGGCATTGCAGAGCATTTGCACTTACCCCAGGTAACCTTTTCCACAGAATTATCTGTGGATGAAGACAATAAAAGGTTTATTGTAAGCAGGAAAGTAGATGGTGGAATAGAAGTATATTCTCTGCCAATGCCTGCTCTTGTTACAGTAGTAAACAACATGAATATCCCAAGAGTACCTACACTGAAGGGAAGAATACGTTCAAAGAAAGCGAAAGTGCTTGCATGGACGCTCAAAGAAGTAGACCTGCCAAAGGAATGGGTGGGATTATCAGGTTCCCCCACCAAGGTAGATGAAGTGAAAACAGCATCGTCACAATTCAGGAATGTAAAAATCCTCAAAGACGATGAAGAAGGTACAGCAAATGAGAAACTGTTAAATATACTTATAAAGGAGGATATTCTATGATGGATTTTTATCCTGCTTTGCCAACTGAAGGTATAGACCAATACCATGACGTATGGGTGTACATAGAAAACCGTAATGGAAATATAAAAAAAGTTGGATTGGAGCTATTGGGTGTAGGGCGGGGGTTAGCTGACAAAATTAACGAAAAACTCGTTGCGGTTATTATGGGGTACCAGATAGATGGTAAAGCAGAAGAAATTATTAAATACGGTGCAGACAGAGTATATGTAGCAGATCATATTACACTAAAAGACTATCGCACAGAACCATATGCCGAGGTATTTACAGAACTTATAAAAAGCAAAAAACCATCTATACTTCTTATCGGTGCAACAAAACAAGGAAGGGATATAGCAAGCAGAATTGCAGTAAAAGTAAGAACGGGTTCAACAGCTGATTGTACAATGTTTGACGTAGACCCAGAAAGAAAATTGTTAAAAGCAACAAGACCTACATTCGGTGGTAAACAGCTTGCAACGATCATATGTGACAGGCATCGCCCACAAATAGCAACAGGCCGACCTGGTACATTCAAACCATTGCCCTATAACCCCGACAGAACAGGGGTAGTAGAAAAGGTTAATGTTAACCTCAAGGAAGAAGATTTATTGGTTAAATTGGTAAAATTCATACCAAAGGAAGAAGCTGATTTAGAAAACGCAAAAATTATTGTTGCCGGAGGTAGAGGCCTAAAAGGGAAAGATGGGTTTGCAATGCTAAAAGTGTTTGCCAATGAAGTAGGAGGTGTAGTAGGGTCTAGCAGGGTTGCCGTGGAAGAAGGTTGGATAGAAAAAGAAACACAGGTAGGGCAAACAGGGAGATCTGTATCTCCAGATGTATACATTGCATGCGGAATATCCGGGGCAGTTCAACATATAACAGGAATAACAGGCAGCAAAATAATCATCGCTATAAACAACGACCCCAATGCAGAAATTTTCCAGTACTCTGATTACGGTATTGTGGGTGATGTATTTGTTGTCATACCTAAATTAATAGAACTCGTAAGAAAATACAAAAGCAGCAACAAACAACAAAAATAAAATCAGTCTTTAAACATATTATATCCTCCTTTTCCTACAAATCCCAATTGATGTTCCATTGATTATCTTTTTTAGAACTGAAAACTTTGTTTTTTTAACTATTGCATATGGGGAACCTTAACTCCGGTTTTTAGGGAATAAGTTAGTTTTAAGTTTTTCATCCAACATTCTTGCTTTTTTTGGTAC
>JBMFVL010000018.1:0-24735 GCA_049966015.1 Thermoplasmata archaeon
TTGCGGTTCAATGAAACTCCACTCGGTGGAGGGGAGACCAGCAACAAGCCCATTCCGTCATGGAGGGGTAGTTGACTTACACCATTGCCATAGTGGCAAACTATAAATATATATATTACATTGTAACACTTAGATAAATGGAGTATGTGACAAGAACTGGATGTTTGTTCTGATAAGAGCAAATTATAAGTAAAACTTGTTATGTGCTCTAGATGTCGGTAGAAAAAAGATGTAGAAATTAGGTGAGAAAATATGGCAAACGTAACAAACGTGAAAATATACAGAACCGAATCGTCTGGCAAGCAACAGAAAAGCCAGCAAAAGGCATGGGTAGACGTAACCTTCGACAATCAGTTCGTTGTACATGGGCTGAAAGTAATGGAAGGTGAAAAGGGATTGTGGGTGACCATGCCATCTAGAAAGAACTCAAATGGGGAATTTAAAGATGTGTTTCACCCAATAACAAAGGAAGCTAGAGAGATGTTGATTGATTCGATACTAGCAGAATACAAAAAAATTGATCCAAGTGCTAGTCGTTCTCCACCTCCCTCGGATAACAATGAAGAGGAACCTGTAGGAGATAATGAAAGTTAAGGTTTCATTTCCTTTATGATTATTTTAATTAATTTTTATTTTTAATTATTTTTTATTTTCTTTTTTGTTGATTTTCCCCTGGTTTGCTTTTTGCTATTAAATAGTTATTGTTAACAAAAATAGGATGGCAGATACCCCTATTGAGATCCCCCAGTATATTTTGTTCCATGAAAATACCTTGGAACCATCCAGTGGAGGTATGGGAACCAGGTTGAACAACGCAAAAAAAGAGTTAAGTGTAGCCAGTGCCATGAAAAGATACAGATGTACAGGAATTGCTATGGCAAAAAACATTATACCAAAAAATAAGTTGGTCATAGGTCCTGCTAGACTTACCTGCCCATTTTCTTTTTTGGTTAAATAACCGGATATGTATACAGCACCAGGCGCAGCGAAAATAACACCTAAAAAAGAAGTTACAATAGAAATGAACAGAAACAGTGGATAGTATTTGAACTCTGCGTCACAACCGTACTTTATTGCGAGATATCTATGTGCCATTTCATGCAAGAAAAAACCTGTAAGTACAGCCAACCCGGCAAAAAGGACCCACCCTAGATACAAATTGGCACCGATGTAAGATGAATGGTAGATATATGAAATAATAACAAAATCTAGAAACAATACAGATGATGCAATAAGTATATTTTTTATTTCATCTTTGTTATTAATTTTGCCTTGTTTTACTACGTATGTAACACGGTAAGTATTTGCACCATATTCATCGTTCCACATTCAATTACCATTACATCCATACATTTTTGTGTATAAAATAATTGCCATGACGAAAATCTTTAAGATTTTATTTTGTATAATATTTTGCTGTTTTTGAATTCATCTGGCAATGAATTATGCAGAATTTCTACTATTTGATTCCTTAATTCCACAGCATACGATGCAATAACTTCCCATCCTTCATCATCTATTTTTCCATCTGGATACATTAATTTTATCATTCCAGAGGCTATTCTTGTAATGGATTTCCAGTCTCTTATAGATATATCGTTTGAATTATTACCAAACAATTCCACCTTTTCTAAAAATTTATCTGTATAGCTTGACGATCTCATTTTGTGCATAATTTCAGAAAAGAAATCAGTTCTTAAAGCATAACTATGTGAAAGGGATTTTTCAGGATCTACTATCTTGGGAAGCTCCCACCCTGGTACTATACCAGATATTCTATCTATGAAAGCTATGTCATTCCTAAAGAGTGGTGGGAATAAATTAAACAGGTTTTCTCCTTTTCTGTTTATATTTCCAAGAAATACCATGGAACATGTACTTTTACCTTTCATATATCCCCTTTCATATGTTCCGCTTTCCATATAATCCTTTAATTTTGATATTACTTCATCTGGATTGTAAAAATGGATCTTGTTTATTTCGTCAAAAGCTATAACATCCCTTGAGACTATCTCTCCAGGTTGTTTGGTGAGTATATTATAAAACAATAGAGCAGGGCTAACAGAACCTCCAGAGATTATTCTACTGTACGAAGTGGTATTTCTATATATGTAACTTTTTCCAGTTGCCCGTTCACCGAATTCTATTGTGTATATATTGTTTTCAACGATAGGGAGCAGCCTTGATAAGAAAATTATTTTATTTCTTAACGTGAAAATTTCTGGATTTACTCCTATAGTATGTATTATTAGGTCAATCCATTCTTCAACTGTAAATTTATCCCTTTTGGAAACATATTCATCAACACCAATATTCACTGGTTGGAATGGAGTGAATTCTTGTAATATAACAGGGATTCCTTTTTTTATCCCGTTTTCTTCTGGAATGTATAGCAACTCGTTGTACTCTAGTTTTCCTAGACCCCACATTCCCCCAGATAAAAGCGAAGGGTAATGATTGAGCAGATCCGTGCTTACCGTTGCATTGTTTATTCCTATGGAGGGGATATTTAACCAATAAAAATTATGTTTAAGATCAGTTGAGGCAGAGAATTCATCTATTAATGTATATTCTTTTTCATTGAGCAACTTGTGCTTGACATGTTCTTTTTCTTTTTTTTCAGGGTATTTTTCCCTTAAAAATTTATAAAACTCTTTTATTGCAATATCTTTGTCATTGAATTTATCGAAAAAATACTGGAATAGATACTCAGATATAAACCTGGGAAGTCTGCTATTCTCAAACAGATTACCTTCCCATTTATTAATGAAATAAGATTTTTCAAAATTATTTTTTACTTTATCAGAAATATCCATATTATAACACATTATTAAATTCTTATATAAGTTTATCTAGAACCGTATCCCATTTATTGATTCTTGGATTCCCTTCCTCTACCATGGTTTTTTTTGGCTCATGTAATATATTCCAAAATTCATATGGCAAATAATAATACTCTGTAGTTTTACCTTTAATCATATCAATATTTATATGCAATGTTTCACACGTATCTTTTAAGGATATTTTCAATATTTTTTCAGGTTCTGCTTTTACTATAATATTTTTTCTGATCAATGAATTGATTTTAGAATTTTGATCTTTGTAATCCTTAATGGAGAATTTACCTTCTTTTTTGGTTCTTTCAATCATGTTTAATATTGTATCCCTGTTTAATTGAAGTAAATTTTTTATTGCTATGTTCTTTTTGAAGTCTATTTGTAACATGTTATACTGGTTTTTGCTAGGATCCATATAAAATTTATTTCCGTAATAGGGGGGAAGATTGCAGGAATATATCCTTTCTTTTTGAATATTTTTTATTGGTTCAATAATCTCCGAATATTTTTTATTTATAATAACATGATTAGAAAGCATTTCACTGTATAAAGAAAATAAATCACTTGTATTTTTAATAGAACCTATGAAAATCTCTTTGACCTGTATTAACCTCGGGAAAAAACGTGCATTGTTTAATTTGAACTGCATATATTCTTTAACCCTGAAATATCTTCTTATTATGTACACTATTTCCCAGAAAAATTCGCTTTCATTAATCGTAACCTCTTTTATAAAATCAGTATCAACATGTTCCTTTGAAAAAGCATAGAGCCATATCCATTCGTATTCGCTGTTTTTAAGAACTTTGATGGCTTTCATCCATATTTTATTATCTTCTGGCTTTCTAGATGAAAGGTAAAAGGACTTATCGTAAACAATATACTGGTCTTCAATATCATCAGATTTGAGGTTTATTTCTTTTAATAACCCCGGTTTGTTTTTTATAAGATTATTGCTGTGCTTGTTTCCAGGTATGATAAATATGTAATTGCTCTTTTTTACTTGGTCGTATACACTTTTGTAGGGATTGTTTACTCCTTGCATTTCTTTTACTGTAAAATATTGATTTAAGTTTTTTTCAATTGCCTGGCTTACCTTCATTCCATTTCTAGAATCGTTTATAACCTTGGTCATGAACTCATAGATTGCATGCTTCCATTGTGGATTGTCGCAGGTTTTATTTATGTACAATAATATATCGCTTAGTTCTTCTGGAGTTATATCTAGCATACTACCTTATAATTTCAAAGGAATCATAATCATTGATTTTTTCTTCCCACGTTATTTCTACGTTTTCTACATCTGCTTGAGGATTATCGTAAGTTAAGAACTCTATAAGCTTTGCTATATTCTCCACATCCCCTGCAAAAAAACCTTCTACTGTACCATCACTGAGGTTCCTTATTACCCCTTTTACACCGATTGTTTCTGCTTTTCTTTTAGCAAGGTTCCTAAAATTAACACCCTGAACCTTTCCTCTAAATATTACGTGAGCGATTTTCATATTAAATGTTAATAAAATAAAAAAAGGTTAACGGGTTTACACCCATCCTCGCGCTTTCACTGCATCTGCTACTCTGCTTACTGATACTATGTACGCCGCTATCCTTGGATTCACTTTGTATTTCTTCATCGATTCCATTACATCCCAGAACGCTTTCGTCATCTTCGCATCTAATTCCTGATATACCCTGTCCTCTGGCCAGTAATACCCGTTCGTGTTCTGTACCCATTCAAAGTACGATACTGTTACTCCTCCTGCATTCGCTAAAAAGTCCGGTATCACCAGTATGTTCTTCTTGTAGAATATCTCATCGGCCTCTGGTGTCGTTGGCCCGTTCGCTAACTCCACTATTACCTTCGCCTTCACTTTGTCCGCATTCTTTGATGTTAATACATTCTCTATCGCAGCTGGTATAAGTACATCTACATTTAACTCCAGTAACTCATCGTTAGTTATGTTCTTTGCACCTGGGTAATTCATTACTGACCCCGTCTTCTCCTTGTGAGCCATTACATCACTGTACTTTAATCCCTTCTCACTGTAGATTCCTCCCTTCGAATCACTAACAGCTACTACCTTCGATTTGTGCATCTCCTCTACTAATTTGTGCGCATATTGCCCTGCATTACCATATCCCTGTATCGCTACTGTCGCTTTGCTTAAATCCATCTTTAGGTGCTTACCTGCTTCCCTTAAACAGTACATTCCTCCTTTCGCTGTAGCATCCCCTCTTCCTAGTGACCCACCTACTGACAAAGGCTTCCCTGTTATCATACCTGGCTCGTTGTACCCTACTATCTTTGAATACTCATCCATCATCCACGCCATTATCTGGGGTGTGGTGTATACATCAGGCGCCGGAATATCTTTCTCTGCTCCAATGAACCTGCCTATTGCCCTGATATATCCTCTTGATAATCTCTCCAGTTCTCCCTGGCTCATTTTCTTGGGGTCACATATAATTCCACCTTTTGCACCGCCGTATGGTAAGTCAGTCATTGCTGTTTTCCATGTCATCCATGCCGATAATGCCTTAACTGTGTCTAGTGTCTCCTCAGGATGAAACCTTATTCCCCCTTTTGTCGGTCCCCTTGCATCGTTGTACTGTACTCTGAAACCTTTAAACACTTTCGTTGTCCCATCGTCCATCTTCACCGGTATGGATACTTCAAGTACCCTCATCGGTTCCCTTAAAAACTGGTGTACCGCCGGGTCTAGTTTCATGATCTTAGCTGCATTGTCTAATTGCTCCTGCGCAATTTTAAATGGATTCAAATTTTCTGCCATTTTAATTTCACCTTATTACTAGTAATTACTTAACGATATATTTAACTTATGGTCCATTTTAAGTATTTATAGTATATACCATAATAAGGGCAAAGTGTTAATAGTCCTATATAGTCCAAATAGATTGTAATAAAGGATATAAATTACTTTAAAATATTTTTTTCATTTTTTCTATTGCAAATTTGCATTAGAGATAATATCAAAAAATAGTTGAGCGCCCTGGTCGGGATTTTCAATTTTTTGAACCCGAGTCCCAAGCTGTCTGTGCCAAAAGCTCGACAGGCTTAGATGATAGGCCGCTACACTACCAGGGCAATATATAAAGAAGAGATAGATTAAACAAATATAAAAGAGTATCGTTATTTTCTTCCATGGAGAAGGATTATAAATAGTGTTAGGTGTTTGGGGAAACCGGAAACCCTGACCTTCTAGATATACCCCGATTTCCGCCAATAAAAAGTTTATTGATAGCAGTTACATTCTAATGCACACTGTTTATATTAAACCGAAGCTTCCTTACCATGTACCTTAGATAAAGATGGTAAAATATATTATTTAGATTGTAGATGTGTTATTGGGTTTTGTAATATGAACAATGCAAATGTCCCTCCTAATGTTAACGTGCCAAATTTAATCGTGGTTAATACTCCTTTTGTACCAGGGTATAAAATTGTCGAAATAAAAGGTTTTGTATGGGGATTGATTGTTAGAAGCAGGGGTTTAGGTGGAAATATTGTAGCCAATTTAAGAAGTATTGTAGGTGGAGAAATAGATGAATACACTAAACTTCTAGATGAAACCAGGCATATGGCTCTTAATAGATTGATTGTTTCTGCTACCAATCTTGGTGCCAATGCCGTAGTTTCTGTGAATTTTGATTCTACGGAACTTGTTAATTATATGACAGAGATTCTAGCATACGGTACTGCAGTGGTTGTAGAAAAAGAGTCTAAAGAAAGCCAGAGTGTAAAACTAACTTAAACATTATTTTCCTTTCAGCAGCATGTAATAGTAGGTTTCCTTTGCAATGTATTCAAAAGCTTCCATTTTGACTACACATTCTTTAATTGAGTTTCCAGTTGTAACTGCTCCGTGGTGGTTCAGTATAATGCATGATGAATTTTTAGATTTCAATCCAACTTCTATTGCCAGTTCTTTGGATCCGGATTTATGATAACTGGTTAATGCTATTTCTCCTAACGCTTCATAAGTTTCAGGGATCGTTTCCTTTATCGGTAGCTTTTCTATTATAGATAGCAATGTTAAAAAAGGGGGATGTGCATGTATTATCGCTTTAGCATCAGGTGCATTTTTATAAATCTCCAGATGCATTTTTACTTCCGTAGATGGATTTTCACCTTTTAGCAAATTACCATTTATATCCATTTCAACAAAATCAGATTCTTTTATATTTATTTTGTACAGAGAGGTTTTGGTTATATGGATAACCTTATCTGTTTTATAGCTTACATTGCCACTTGTGCCTGGAAAAAAATTTTGTTCCGCTAATCTTTTGATCATGGATAAATCGTTCATGCTTGCTCATACACCTTTATATTATTTTTTAATTTTGTTGGGATTTTATTTTTCTCATGTAAAAGGTATTATTTTCATAAAATAGCTTAACCACTTTATTTTCTTTAATCATTTTATCTATTAGCGTGCTATCTTCATTGGCTTTTTTTAAAAATTCATGGACAGCTTCTTCCCTCATTGGATGTACAGACATAATGCTCAATAAATTTTCTTCAGTGTTACCTGTATAGGAAAACTCACTCCCTTCATACCCTATCAGGTATTCCACTTTGTTCTCTCCTAGTATAGATGACATGATATGATATGCTTCGTTTATCATTTTCTCATTAGGTGGAACAACCCCTTTATCTGCAGGTGGTCTTATAGGTATGGATAAATAGGATGTATCAACATTTTTAAGTGTTTTTATGTATTCTCCGATGTTAGTCAATGCACCATTGTAATTTATATTGCCAATTAGCATTGTTTCAGTTATGATTTTCCCTTTGTATTCTTTTGTGAATTTTTCAATACCATTCTTTATTTCGTTTAATTTTAGTTTATGATGTGGTCTGTTTATATGTATCCACATGTCATTATCAACCGCATCTATTTTTAATGATACTAGATCTGCTTTGTAAAGATCGTTTCTAACATCTTCTCTGTATATTAAGGAGGAATTTGTTATAACTGCTATTTTAATTCCCAGTTTTTTTAATTCCATTATTTCTTCCCCGAGATTGATATCTATCGTCGGTTCTCCATCTGGTACGAAGGTAATATAATCAATTTTTTCGTTTCTATGGATAGCTTCATTTACCTTATTTTTGGCACTTTCATATATCTGTTCTTTAGTGTAGAATTCTTTTCTTTCATAACACAAATCCGTAGTTTTACCGAGCTGGCAATATACACATGAATACGAACATGTTTTATCGTAAATGTTGTTTATTCCAAGGCTCCTTCCCAACCTTCGGGATGGTACAGGTCCGAATGCAATATAATTATTCATGTTGATTGAATAACTTATGAATGCATTAATATTTGGTATCATTTGCATAGATGTTACACTAATAGCTAAAGCTTGAATCAATCTTTTATTGAACTATTATCTGTTAAACTAGACTTTACCTAACATTAAGACCTGTTAGATTAATAGCAACATGAACCACTCATAATTTCCAATTATTTCTATGTTCTATGATGTGTTTTGGATGCAAAAGTAAATGAAAAATTTTTTGTTTGGGAAAGTCCATGCCCATGAAAGATAGTATTTTACTCCCCCTACACCATAACGTTAACTATAAATAACATTACAATATTGTTCATATTGGTTCAGGAGAAGGAGGGTAGCTGCCGGTGATCCTTGTGATCGCTGAGGAAAGTCCTCACTCCTGGAAACAGGATGCTTAACGCAAGTTAAGATGGCGAGAGCCATGGCAATGGAACAGAAACGGCACAGTTGCAGTTATATGATGATGTAAAAGTTACGGAAGTTCCTGCAAATATGTTGAAACGGCCAACCCTTCTGGAGCAAACCCAATATGCCGGGATGAGTGTTTCCTTACTGGCGAGTAGGGCGCGTAGTCATATGCTACCTTAAACAGAATGAGGCTTACTACCTTCACCTGAACCACTTAAAAGTTTGTAAATTTCTTCTTTTAGTTTTGGTACTGTAGAATAATTATCTAATTCCTTGATATCCACCCATCTGTATTCAGTGTTTTCCCAGTTCAAATGCACTTTTTCTGTTCCTATATTGAACAGGAATGTATGCACAGTGTAAATTATGTTTTTATTTCTAACGAATATTTCTTCATTTTTTTTAACAGGTTTTACATTTCTTATTCCTGTTTCTTCCCAGATTTCCCTCATTGCACATTGCTCAGGGGTTTCATCTTTTTCCATTGACCCAGATATAGCTGCCCACATTTCCTGGTAAGAAGAAACGTTTTTGCTTCTTTTTACCAGCAAGATCTTATGTTCTCTGTTCATAAGAATGGAGGTAGAAACTTTCACATTTTTTACGTTATGTATTTCAATAGTACCTTCTTTACCATTTACAGAGATTTCATCGCCGTTTTCAATGATAGATATATCAATATTATCTACAAACGGAATGTTTGCCATGTTTGCACCTGCTGTGACTATGGGTTCACCTTTTCCAGCAACGAACCCTGCGGGTGAATTGGAATATTCTTTTAACGCATAAATAACGTAGCTTCCTACGGTGCTGCCTGCGCTATATGGAAAGACAAGAACTTTTCCTTTGATGGTTTGCCCGTATATTTCGGATTCTTTTTTTTCTACTATACCAGTCTTCGGATCAACATCCCCGAGGAAAGATATAGGTACACTTGACTTTATTGCAATTCCTTCGCCATTATAATCAGATAATGATCTACCTTTTATTATCATAAATATTTCTCCACAATTTCTTTATCTGTATTATAGATTATTTTTTGGTTAGAAAAAGATTTTTTAGGCAAATAATAAGAAGCCTTGGCAGAATTGACAGCAGTAGAACCGTAAAGATTTTCTATCGGAGACACAACCATGCAAGTATCCAATAACACTTTTGCACCCCACTTTTCTAATTTGGCAATTTCTTTTTTAGCTTTGCTAGCCATGAACCTGCTTGTGCATATCCATACCTCAGGAGAAGTGCTTTTTTTGGGCTTTGCTGTTATTATTTTGCATAAGTTTTTGATTTCCCTTGCTGACAGCAAGGGGCAACCGAAGGCAATAAGCTCAGGAGACCCTTCATTCCCTATTTTTTTCTTTAAAAATTCGTTGAGGTTTTTTTCATCAATTTTTACCCTTTCCAGTCCATTTAAATTATTTTTTTTATATTCAGGTGTAACCCCTTCAATATGATACATTGCAATGGACCCCCAGGTAGCCATTGGAGCACCTAGGTTTTTCAGTAAATATTTTGTTACATTATTGAATATTAAATAAGGTATTCCTTCCTGTGCATAGTCACCTATATAAGCACCCAGTAAAGAATAATCTTTTATTTTCCTGTCAATTTCAAATACAATGGTTGCTTTTCTATTTTCTTCTATGTGCATCCCGTAATTGGATGTATACCCGGTTATTGCTGAAGCCAAGGCCAACGGTCCACCTTCCCTGTTTGTCCTCGCACCTATGATTGAATTGGCATAGATAACTGCAGAAGACTCTGCCCATGCTATATGGTCTCCAAAAGATGGGATGTTATCTCCCAGGTAAGGTGTGCATGTATAACTTTGTTTTATTCCCATTTTTTTGTATAATTCTACAATTTCTAATTGCTTTGATCTGAAATTATCATCAATAATTTTCATTTTTTCCCAGTGTTCAATGTCCATTCCTGCTGGATTTAGCGTTGTGGGTACGGACACCTTAGCATTTTCAGAAACGTGTTTAAGGTATTTGATTCCTGCTTCACCGATTGTTTTATATGAAATTCCAGAAACTTGTGCGGAGGTTATCTTTAGGAGTTTATCAGCATTGTATAGCTCACCTATTTTAACAATTATATTCATTGATTCAGCTATAGCTATACCATATTCCCCCTTTAGCATTCTTTCTTGGTCATTGGTTAAGTACATAACATTATCATATATTTTTTACAGTATATGATGTTTTCATTGCACTTTTATTGTTTTAGTTTATATTTGAAAAAATGTTAACGTTTTATATTATAGAATATGAAAGTTGATAGTTTTATATATAACCATCAAATACATATAATATGAGACTTTGTATTTCCTCTGATGTTCATGGAAATGTATACCCTTTAAAAAGCATGCTTGAAAATGAAAAGTATGACAAAGGAATATTCTTAGGGGATATTGTTGATTATGGCCCTTCTCCAGATCTTGCTCTTGATATTGTAAGGGATAATTTTGATGTTATATTATCAGGTAACCATGACCATGCTGCTGCGTACGGGGTTGACTGCATGTGTTCCAAGCAAAATCATGAACTTTCTGTTTTTACCAGGGAAAATATAACTATGAAAAAGTTGTCTAAAGATGATTTGTCTTTTATAAGATCATTAAAATATGAAGAAATTCTTGATGTTGACGGCTTGATCTTTTACCTTGTGCATGGAAAATTGGGAGATCCTTTATATGGTTATTTCTACCCATGGAAAGATTATGAACATATAGCGCATTTTAAATTTGAAAAAAAGAACGTAAATTACTATTTGCTAGGACATACTCATTATTCATTTTCTTTTTCTGTTGATGGATTAAATATAATTAATCCTGGCTCTATTGGACAGCCCAGGGATGGCATGGAGTGGCCTTCATATGTGATTCTGGATACAAAAGACCACACTATTACAACAAAGCGTATAAAATACAATAAAGATTTGCTTAAAAAGGATTTACAACAGAGCGTAGGGGATGATAAAATAATTAGCAAGCTTATTGTTCTTTTTCATCTTTAAATTTTTTATATTTTTTCCATTTTACAATTGCGATTAAAATAACACTCAATACAATGATGTATCCCACTATTGCTGCTATGCCTATGATTGGAATAATAGAGATATTTTTATTTGGATTTGACACTGTTGTGGTATTCATAGGCAATAAGGAAAAATGGAGGTAGTATATATCCACTGTTCCATTGGCATAATATCCATAGAATACACCTGTAAAATACAGATTCTGTGAATATAGCGTAGTAAAATTGCCTACTGGTATTGATATATTGAAGGTGTTATTATTGGAATAACTTATAATTGTAGAAGATTCCATTTCACCGTCTTGAAAGCATGCGATGTTGCTGGTATATTCAGCACCTTGAAAATTTGAAATTTGACCATATAGAAGGCTTTCTTTATAGTTTCCTGTATTCAATTTAAAAGTTAGCATGCCATTGTTTATGTTATAATATACCTCCGGCATCCATGTATAATCAATTGTATTTAAAACGCCTGCATTCATAGAAGTATAAAAATAAGATTCACTCTGTTTATACAGTGTTTTATTTATTTCTGTACCCATAACCAGATTTATATATCCATATGATAAATTATAATCTTTTGGATTTATGGTTATATTGAAGTATCCGTTCATGGAAGAATTTACGTATCCTTCATACACCAGTTTATTTTTATTAAATAAATTTGTGGTATATATGTAATAATATATCTTGTCATTGCCTAGAATAGAAGTATTATAGTAACCTACATAATGCAATGTTATAGGCACACTATTTTGTATTTCTATTGGAAGGCTTCCTATTGAAGAACTGTTGAAATATACCTCTATTGTGTTGGACAATGGGTAGAGGTATTTGATTTCTGTAAAATTGTTTTTGGATATTTGTAAGATGAACTCGTTGTATGTATTGTTTTGAGGAAATATCAACATGCCCATACCATATGTGTTGGAAGTGGAGTGATACAACATTTTTTTAAATGGGGAGTTATATGGCAGCCCGTATAACGTGAGGCTTGCATTTGACAAAGGAGACCCGTTGAAATTGTATGTGTTGATTTCTATTATATTGTTATACAATGTCTCCCACATATAAAATCGATGCAATGTAAACAGATAACTGCTCCCACTTACCTCTGTAGTTTTGTTTATTGCAACCAGATAAAAATCTGCTGTATAGTTAATGCTCTTTGGTATTGTGAAGGATACTAGATAAAATACCCCTTGATATTTGGCTTTAGGATACAGATATATATAGCTATAGTTTAATCTGGATATACATATTACGGATATATTGTAATGGATTAGGTTTTGGGAAATATTGCCGATCTGTGCCTTCACGTAAACATTGATTAAGCTACCTGGAGAAGGGTTGCTATCGGAAATGTAGGTATTGAGTGTTACTAATTGTTCATTTGCACTTTTATTTAATATGTTGACTAGTATTGATACGCTAGCTTTGTTGCTATTTTCATATCCCCGTACGATTATTGAAAACAATCCCAGTTCACCTATAACAAACCTTATTGAATATGAACCCGTAGAATTATTGGAAATATTGTAATGAAAGCTTTGTATATTTGGTATTATGCTTACATCAATACTGCTTAGGTTAACAGGAACAATATTGTCATATGCATATACGTAAAACCCCATACTCTTGTTTACTACACCAGTCATTTCATTCTGGCTGGAAAATAATATCAACGAAGAATTGCTCTGTGCATAAGATGGCTTTACACCTGTTAATAAGAGTATAAGGATAAGAACAATCGCGATGTAAGGATCATTTTTTTTAAGAAACACGGAGATAACACCTAGTGCACTTCAATCTTTATAATAGAATATATATCTTGCGGGGAGTTTGTAGCTACCTTCACTTTCAAATTTACATCTTTTGCATTTGTAGAATTTAACTTCTTTACCATCTAACGTTTTATTCAAAATTTCTGTTAAACTAAATCCACATACAGGACATGTGCCATTCAATCCTTTTTTTATATGAGATTTTTTGAAAGACACCCTTACTTCAATAGATTTCATATCGAATACGAGCCTTTTGATTCTGTCATTACTGCATCTATACCCTTTCTCTATAAGCACACTTTTTACCTGCCTGGCAAGTTCAGTTAAAGAAGGAATAGAATAATTTTCCCTTAGAACATTTTCAATAACCATTTTGAGAACCCTATTCGGAGTATTTTTCATAACCAAAATAATTAATGCATTAAATATATAAAAAAATTACTAAAATATCTACATTATTTCCATTAGAATTCTAAAAATGGTTTTCATTGTGAAAATCATGTCGATATCTTTATTTTAATTATTGTTGAACCCTCCCACTTTTTCTTTATTGTATATATCTGGCATTTTCAACTAATGTATAAAAGGCAATGTACCGAGATAGGTTGAATCCAGGAGATATATTTTGGTTTCATTTATATTTAAAAGATTGTTTTTCATAACAATCCCTTTTTGGGATTTAATGGGATTGTTAAGTATTGAATTACCGGTATATTTGTTCCACGCTGGTACCAGTATTATTTTTTTCACTTTTGCCTTCCCTTTACCGTAATGTTTTTCTAGATTTTTTGTATTTGCCTTCCCTATGGCAAAGCATTTTTTAACTTCAATTTTACCGTTGAATTTAAGTAACCCTATTCCAGGATGTACATGCCCGGATACAAGGATTTTTTGATTTACCACGTTCTCATCTGGCCATGCATGCCCATGGAAGAATCCTATATTATTATATGTAAATCCAGTAGATGGATAAATTTCAACTTTTTCTGTTATTATATGTTCGATATTGCCATCATGGTTTCCTTTTATGATAACAATACGTTCAAACATTTCCTTCATACTGTTAATGATTTCTTTAATTAAGGATTCACTTTCTGGTTTCAGATCCAGTTCATTTTTTATATCCCCTAGAAAGAGTATTTCCTCTGCGCCTGTTTCTTTTTTGACGTATTTTACTTCATCTATGAATTTGTTTGTAATGTTTATTCCACTTATGCCCTTTTTCTTTAAATCTTCTTCAATACCAAAATGCGTATCTCCAACAATGAGCATGCTACTTTTTCCTTTAAGTAACATAAATGGGTACGGAAAAACAGGAACAAGCTTTGTCATTTTTCATCATCTAGATCATTTTGCTTTTGGTCCTCTTTATATTTTTTAAGACTATCATCCATCTTATTTTCTTCTGTATACTCTTCCACTACAAAACTCCCTATGTATCCACAGTTCTTGCAATGGTAAACATGACCAGCTATCATACCTGATTCATAATACAGGTCTGTTGATCCACATTTGGGGCATTTTATTATATAATTCCTATGGCTATGCTGGAATTTCCTTTTTCTCCTGAACAACACATATAAATATCAATATACATGTTAATATTATTTATTGTTACACTAAACCGTTCCTAATGCCGTGAAAAAGGTATTGCTGTATATATCCAGCATTACCATCCCATTTATTCTGGGCAAATTGCCGTATTTTTTCATTGGACATTTTTTGTTCAACATAAAATTTTTTCATGGCACGCAGAACCCATCTATCAACTGGAAAAGCTTCTAATTTTCCAAACCCAAATAGCAATATGCAATTAGCTACTTTATCCCCTATACCTCTTATTGAAGTTAAAGTTTTTAGGGCTTCCTCATACGGTAATTTATCCAATGAATAAAAAGTTTCTTTGTTTTCCCCTACATATTTTAGGAAATTTAGAATATACTCACTTCTGAATCCAGCACCAGCCATATCAAAATCTTTTTTGGTTAATTTTATCAATTCATCATAGGTAGGAAAGGAATAATTTTTGATACCATCAAGTTCAACCTCATATCCACTCATTTGGGATATTTTGTTGATAACGCTGGAAATTTTTCTTATGTTAGAGGCTATTGAACAGATGTAGGATATGGAGCATTCCAATGGTTCTTGCTTTATAATTCTCATACTGTTGTAGTATTCAAAAAGCATAGATAATACTGAATCATTCCCAATTGATTTTTTTACCTTTTCTAAATCATCCCCCAAACGGAAGTATTCTTTTATTTCATCTGTGCTTATTGGTTGTTTTGGCCAGACATATAACATTCCATTTTTGTTTTCTATAGATACAAACTTATTTGAAATGAACCCGTAATACTTTTCATTGATTTTTTGCCATCTAAAGACTTGCCCGTTGAAAAGGGTACTTTCTAAGTTTAGATTTTTTGCAGATATTTTTATCATTACCAATTTAAAGAATAAAATTATTAATAAGATTATTCATACAATATGTATGGTAAGCATTGGTTCTATTTTGAATAAATACAAAAATTTATGGGCTTTGGATCATGTACTTGCAGTTTCTAGTTGGGATAATCAAGTATATATGCCTCATAGCGCAGCTGTTTTGCGTGGTGAAGCTGTTTCCACTCTGATGATTCTTAGAAAAAGGCTTTTCGAAGGGATCGCAAATGACCTTAAAGTGGTTAACCGTAATAACTTGGATGAAAAGGATTCTGCGGTTTTAAGGATACTTGACAAAACATCAGAATATTATGAAAAAATACCAGAAAAGATCCTTGAAAACGAAGAAAAAATTGTTCCGCTGTCCATTATAGCGTGGTCTGATGCAAGGGCTAAAAACGATCCTTCAATATTTTATCCATACCTTGAAAAATTAATTGAAATCCAGCGTATCAAAGCAGAAAAATTAAATAATGCGCACTTGTACGATGCACTGCTGAATCTTTATGATGAAGGTTTAACCACTTCTTTGATAGACTCTCTTTTCCCTTCATTGCGGAATGGCATAGTTGATATCATCAAATCCATTTCTGATGCAGGTTACTATACAAAGGAACATCCACTGGAAACCATGGAGTATTCTAGTGGGGAGATGGATATAGTTAACAGGGAAATAATGAAATATTTGGGATTGCCTGAGGATAAAACCAGGTTGGATCTTTCTACACATCCTGTAACCTTTGATATTTCGGGAGATGATGTTAGAATAACCACCAGATATGATAAGAGCAATTTCAAGAAAGCCATGTATTCTTTGATCCATGAATCCGGGCATGCAATGTATGCTTTAGCAATAGATAGGGGGTATGATTACACACCTATATCAAGGGACCTATCATTGAGCCTTCATGAATCACAATCCCGCTTCTGGGAATGTATTATAGGAAGGAACAGGAATTTTATTAAATTCATATATCCATTGCTAAGCCAGAAATTATCTGTAGTAAATGGATATTCTGAAGAAGATTTGTATAGATATTTCAATTATGTAAAACCAAGCAATATTAGAGTGGATGCTGATGAGGTTACTTACAATCTTCATATCATGATCAGATATGAAATTGAAAAGAAATTGATTGAAGGTAATATCAACGTAAACGAAATATCTGATATATGGAATGAACTCACTGAAAAATATTTGGGAATTAAGGTACATAGTTATTCAGAAGGTTTCTTGCAGGATATCCATTGGAGCATGGGAACTTTTGGATATTTCCCTACATATACCATGGGGAATTTGATTACCGCTTTGATACAGAAAAACATGAAAAAAGATCTGGATCTGGACACACTTCTAAGCCAGGGGAAATTGAGTGTTGTAAAAGATTGGCTTAAAGAAAACATCCAGAAATATGGAGGCCTGTATATATCCAGGGACCTTATTAAGAAACAACTCAAAGAGGATTATAGCGTGGAGCCATTTCTGCAATATCTTAGGGGAAAATATGTAGGTTAAATATGGATATCGTCTTTAATGGTTAAGTTACTATTCAGATTTATTTTTATACCGTTGGGTGTAATCCTGAAGGAATGCATCTTTGTATCATAATTACTTCCCCTGAACTTGGTAATCATAATGCCATATGTTAGGATATTGTTATCATAGAATCTTATAGTCCTTATTTCACCTCTCCCCATAAGTAGTTCTGGGAGGTCTACTTTAGGATGGGAAATATCTGCTAGTACAATAACTGTAGATTCCAGCTCGGACAAGAAACGCATGAAGGATTGAATCCCCATATTAGGATCGTACCCTGCCATATAGAAATATTTCAATGATGTTATCGAATCTATAACAATCCTTGAATATTTCTTTTTCATTGTTTCCAGTTTAAGCATTGATTGGAGGGATGTGAGGGATACAGAGACCCTATCAAATTCAGGGCTTTTTCGGATTGATTCTTCTACATCTTTAAGCAAGACAATGCTTCTTTTGGAGGATATGTCTTTTGTAGGTGTTTTTTCAAAGGTCATTATATCTGGGGTACTATCTAAAATCCATATACCGTTAATAGCATCTCCTAGAAAGGAATAATCTGTTTTAAGTTCATTGGAAGGTTTAGCCAGTGTGACATAAAGTACATTTTCCCCTTTGATTACGCCGTCAATAAGAAACTTGAATGCCATGATTCTTTTACCTGTACCAGGCATTCCAGAAAATACATAGGTCCTGTTTGCAATTAACCCATTTTTAAGCATGATATCCAATTCTTTGTTTCCTGTAGAGATCCTGTTGTCTTCATCAACATTATTATTATAGTTATCAACATAGGCACCGGGTTCTACATCTTCATTCTTTTCATATTCTATTGTTTCCTGTGTTTCATCATTTTCTTTGTTTTCAATTGCAATGTTGGAGGTTTTTATCATTTCTTTCAATTTTTGCTGTAGTATTATATAATAATTGTTGCTAGGATATATCTCAAGAATTTTATCTACATATTGCGATGCTTTTCTGTAATCCTCGGATAACACTGCACATTTGATAAGGTTCTCTAATATTTCTGGGTCTTTAGGAGCATATTTGTTCATATATAAAAATACACCATACGCAACATCATATTTTTTCAATTCTATATACAATTTACCCCTTTCTAGAAGTATGTCCCTGAACATACCACCGTGGTATTTCAGACTTTCTTGCAATGATACATTGGCTTTGAAAAGTAGTTCATCCCTTTCATTCTTGGATTTGCTTAACGAATATAAATGCTCTATCTTGCTTTTTAGATAATATAAATATGAGGATTCCATTTTAGAGAAAGAATTTAGATAATTCAATGCTTCCTGGTACCTTCCAAGTATCATCAATATGGAAGCTTTTTCCATGTGTGCATTTATATCATCTTTATAGTATTGAATATATTTATCGTAATATTCAAGAGATTCTTGCAAATTTCCTTGCCATGCGGTGTAATGGGCAAGTATTATAAGCCCTAATTTGTTAGATGGGTCTTTTTTAATTAGATTTCTTGCATTCTGTATTACATTTTCAAGTTTTTCATCTTTCACAATTAAATTTTTCAATGCTATTTCTTCATTCGAAACATTAGAATTGTCCGTTTGTGCATTTTCCATTATTATATTACCAGATGGAATTCCTTTTACAACTGTAGATAATATCTCCAGTTCTGTTAAGGCTTCTTTATTTTGAGAATCTATTTTGAGTATTGCGTTAGCACACTGTCTAACTTCATCATACATCCCTAGAGACTTTGCTGTGTACATGCGATTTTTCCAATTATCTATATTAGATGGATCTTTTACGGATATACGCCTTCTCACTTCAAGCAATTCAGGGTTTTTGTTAAGTATTGATAAAACCTGTGCTTTTGCATTCAATGCACTCAGTAAATAAGGGTCACTTTCCAACGCTTTATTGTATTGTTCCATAGCTTCTTCTTTTTTTCCAGTTTTAAAATAGAGGTTTCCTTTTGTAACATAATATTCCAGTGTATCAGGGCTTAAAGAAATTGCTCTATTTATCGCAAACAATGCTAATTCAATATTTCCACGGTTTTCTTCCACTATGCTTTTTATTTCCCATAACTCAGGAGTATACTTAAATTTGTTGATTGCATTGGTAAGTTCATTGTTGGCAGAGTTGTAATCACCTATTTTTATATAATGCTTTATTTTATAAATGACTAAACTCAATCTGTTCGGAGCAATGGACAAAGCTTTTTCTATGCATGACAACCCATGGTTATCTAGATCCTGCCCCTGTAAATAAGATTTTATTGCATCTTCATTTTTATTCAATTTAACTAATATATCCCCTTTGAATTCATATGCTTCTGTGCTTGGACGTACAGATATTGCCTTTTCAATAACTTCTAAAGATTCATTGTAATTTTCCTTTAACATTAACACTATCGCTTTATGGAATAACAAATCATAGCTTTCCTTTAGCTTTAACCCCATATCAAAGGATTGCAAAGCTAAATTATATTCCCCTAAATGGTTCATAAACCTCCAACCAAGGGAATCAATTAAGATAGACCCTAGCTCAGTATCAGCATATAATTTCTGAAATTCTTTGTTAATAATATTTGATATTGTTAATAATCTTTCATATTCATTTGCCCTATCCTTCTGTTCATAAAAAAGGTCTGCTTCATTAAGAACCCTATATATTTTCCTGAAAATTTCGTTATTTTGTGGAGAAAAATTACCTAGTAATTCCTTGAATTTCATCATATTATTTTATAATGCATACGTAGTTATTTATGCTTATTGTTGTATTCAATTAATTGAAAGATGTTTTTTTTGAAATTTGTAAAATAATATATTTTGAGTGAAAATTACAATTTAGAAATTTATAAATAAGATATATTACATTTTAAGATTAGTTAGGTGTTTATTGATGAAAACAGATTTTGTTGGTGATACCACCCCTATTGTTTTAGTGAAACTTGAACAGTATGAAAAGATATACTTGGATAATGATATAATGTTATACAAGGACCCTTCTGTCAATGTAGAAAGAAAGGTTACTACTAACATAGGGAACAGATTAAGGATGGATCGTTTTGGATTTCCTCATGAATTATACTTTGCTGTTTTTGAGGGCCCTGGTTATGTAGCTATTTCACATGATAGACCAGGGGAATGCAGGCCTGTAACATTGCAGCCTAACCAGGGAGTTTATGTGAGATGGGGCAATTTGTTGTTTGCAACTGATTCCGTTACCTATGCTCCATACATTCAGACGCTTAAAAGATATTACAACAGAATTTTTGTAGTAGGATTTGAGAATTTTATGGGTCCTGGGGAAATATATGTACAATCTTTTGGAAATGTATTCCAGTTCAATTTGCAGCCAAATGAAATGATCACTGTTTCTGTTAATAGTTTGCTTATGTTCGATGACACTGTAAAATTTGATTTTGCTACTTATTTAGTGCCTCCTCCTACACAGATAGGTTTGCAACAGGAAGCATATCAAAATCCAGGCCAGGCAACATATGTTCCATTGATACCTGGAAAGATGGATAGCATACATGTACTTTTAAACGTATATGGACCAGGAAGGGTATTGGTACATAGTGGAAGGTGAATAAAATGGAAATGAAAGCATCGGGTAATTTAGTGCCGTCGTTGTTAGTTTCATTGGGTCAGGGGGAGTCAATTGTTGCAGAAGGGGGTGTTATTGTTCATAGGGATTCTACTGTAATGACTGAGTATACCACTTTGTCGAATCTTACAGGTGGATTTACAAAGGCTGTGCCTAGACTTTTGTTCGGTGGTATGCCTTATTATCTTCTGAATTTTGTAGGCCCAGGCAATTTAACTTTATCTAGATTTAATGTAGGAGATATAAGGATTGTCCAGCTTAAGGAAGGTGAGGTACTGGATATAGCAGAGCACAGTATTTTATGTGCAGAGGCAACTGTAGGATATGATTACTTTTACGTTCATGGAACAGAAAGGGTTGGCAGAATGTTTGGGTTTTTCATGGACCGCATAACTGGACCGGGGATGGTTGCATACCACGGGCATGGGAAGATTTTGAGTTTTGATGTTAAAGAAAATGAAACGTTCAGTGCAGATTATGGTGCCATTCTTTCAAAAGACCCGAATATCCAGCTGGATGCATATAATGTGCACATGGGCGACGGCCCGTTGGGAACGATTCTATCCTTCGAAGCTTTGCGTATAAGTGGGCATGGAAGGATAGAACTGCAAACAATGGTGGCGCCTAAAGGGCAAAATAAATAATTTTTTTCATTTATATTTATACCCATTGATATATGTTGCTATGCACTAAAAGAAGTACTCCCCACACAGTAAGTTCCTGTGGATAGATAGATATAATATTACCTAGTTCTTTTACCTCGCTTTTGTAATCCCCGTTTGAGAACCCTCCTATAATTATTACATCACCATCCTCAAACAGTTTTTTCTTTATATTGGCACTGGTTCCGGCAGGGGACAATACTATAACCCTTTTTTTGGATTTTATTTTATTTATTAAATCTTTTAAAGAACCTTTTTCCATTTTCAATAAAGGATCTTGTTTGTCTGGTAAAACATTATTTTGAAACAGGCTTTCCATCAACCCTAAAAACCTGTTGTAATTTTTAGGAGGGCGCATTTTAGGGTTTATAGTTATGACTTCATCATTCCTTGTATGCACATATATGGAAATTTTGTGTTCGTAGTTAAGTACAGAATCTAAATTAAGCAGCATGAATTGGAAGACTATGTCAGGTCTACCGCGTCTTTCTACTTCGTTGGGATATCCTTTTTTTATTGCATGATGATGCATGCTTGCTTCTAGAAGCATATTCCGAGGAAGCTTATTCCTTCTTTTTGCATCCCTTAATACATCAACTTCTGTTAAAAGATTTTCAGGAATCAATTCCATTTCTGCATCTGCAAGGATTATAGTTATCATCGTTTTACCTCTTAAATTATTTAATTTTTAATTTATTTTTTATTTATATCGGTTATATCGGCACCAGCTATCACTCATTGGTTAATTGTATATTTCAAATATTGCTTAAGGATATTGTAAAAATGGTATTAAACGTTTCTATTTTTGGGGAATACAACCCTAAACCTTGACTGCAAGGCAATAACTTATCTGAAAAGCAATTTAGATATATGAGTGTACGGGCCTGAGGGGATTCGAACCCCTGACCTTTCGGTTTCTTCTTTTTATTAAGAGCCGATTGCTCTACCTAGCTGAGCTACAGACCCATTACGCTTTATTTAATAAATCTAACCAATAGATAAACTTTTTTTAAGAAAATGGTTTAAACGTATCTTTATTTCCTGTTTTTAATTTTACTGTTTTCAATTACACACTATTGTTTCGTTAATATAGGTATAAATAACCATGAGTGTTTCACCTGTTGGGAGATTATGTAAAATACCTTTTTCCATATAAAACAAAGATAACTTTGGGATGTGCCACATATCTAAATATTTTAAAATCTAATGCAAAATACTAGCAAAACAGCATTTGGATAACTTTTATATAATATTAAATAATAATGCTGTGTATGTACCAATACAAATCAACTGTAGATTGGATTGATGGAAGAAGAACATTGATTAAAATAAAAAATTTTGAGTTGGAGGTATCATCACCACCTGAGTTTAAAGGACCTGAAGGTACATTAACACCAGAAGAATTGCTTCCTTCTGTACATGCTTCTTGTCTTTTAACTACTTTTTTGGAATTTAAAGACAAGATGGGCATTAATCTGGAAAAATGGTCAAGCAACGTGGAAGCTGTACTGGGACCATCCCCGGAAAAAGGTTTTATGTTTGAAAGTATAAATATACATATATTTTTAAAAGTTCCAGAAGAGGATAAAGAAAAGATACCACGTGCATTGGAATTAGCTGAAAAATATTGCTTCGTTTCTAGGGCAATAAGAAACAATGTAAAGGTCAAGGTAGATTACGAATTTATTTAAACATAAGATTTTTTATTTTAGATATGTTTTGTATTGAAGATTTTAGCATTTTCCATTTCTATTTAGTATTCCTATATAGACATTCGTTTAAAATATTAAGCATTTGAATTGTTGAACATCCCTTCCTTTTTATCCAAACAACGGCATTTTTGATTTTTCACTTGGTTTGGGAAGCATAAAGGATATTAATCCTATAATTATAATTGATACTGCTAACAACACAAATGAGTACGGTAGATTGCTATATGTACCTTCCAGTATATAACCTGTTATCACAGGTCCTATAAACATTCCTGTGTTTCCAGCTATACCCCAAACTAGAGAATTGCTCATCGAAGAGGTTTCTTTAACATAATCTTTTGTCAGTGACATCAGCAGTGGAAACCCGCTGAAATTAAAAAATGAAAACGCAATTAAAAATACAATCCCTAATGTCCCACTAAGATATACAAATCCCAATGTGGTTATACCTGTACCAATAGTAGCTATGATGAACAATCCTCTTTTATCCATTACATCAAGCAATATTCCAAAAATAGGCTGTCCTATAATAGCTATTGTATATATGACAGTCATCATAATCCCTAAAGATAAACTGTCTCCCAATCCACGGGTATAAGATAAATAGGTAGGTAGCCAGCTTACTATACCCTGGGTTGCAATTGACCTTACAAAAGTAATTATTGCAAGTATGAGTACTCCCTTGGTAAGGGAGGCCTTTACACTGGAAATCCCTTTTGACTTTGAATTATTTTTGCTGTTTCCTTTATCTATGTTTTTTAATCCTAAATATATTGCAAATGCACCTGCAAATCCAATTAATGAGATTATACCGAAGGATACATTGTAATTGAACATTACAATAAGTTCAAACAATACGATAGGGTACAAAGCCCTCCCCAGGCTTCCCATTCCCCCGTTTATACCTAGATTTTTTCCTAATGTTTTACTTGAAGAAACTTTTTGTAGGATTGCAGCACCTAATGGATGGTAATATCCACCACCTATGCCCATAACAATGGAAGAAATTGATGCTATAGTAAATATATAATAGAAATTGCTTAATGTAAGTGCATATGCTAATCCAGCTATGCCTACAGATAGCAATGCGATGCCTATCGATAAGTTTTTTCCAAAATTCTGTGAAATATCAGAAGAATAGCTTATGTAAACAGTAAATAGTGCAGATGAACCATAATATAATCCAAATAACAGGGTTATAATGAAGGGATTAAACCCTTTTTCAATGGAAAAGAAAGTAACAATAACAGGAAAAAGAAAATATACCCCATCATTAAGGAAATGCCCAAGGGAAGTATATAATAAGCTTTTAGTTTCATTGCCCCCATTATACATAAATCACTTATGCATAGAAACATATATAAGATTTTCTACAATTTTTGTATAT
>JBMFVL010000019.1:0-23463 GCA_049966015.1 Thermoplasmata archaeon
CTAGAGGCTCTATCTGTAATTGTAATAATAGTCATCACAATCATTGTATTATTCATTATTATGAAGAAAAAAGGCAAATCTCCCCCACAAGCTACAAAACCTCCGATAGCACAGGGGCAAGCACAAAAAACAGAACAACAACCTTATCAAGTACGATACCAAAACCAGAGACCACCACCAATGCCACCTGCTTAGTTCTTTTACTACTTTTTTATATTTTTATAAATTGATTTTTAATTTTTACTGTGGTTTTTTACTATAAAATGCATACATAATTTATTCTTGCATATTACAAAAAACTAGTGAGTTACAGTTTAAATATTATTTTAAAGATTCTATGAGTACTTTTATTTTTTGTTTGCGCTCCTCTAAGAGTCTAGTATATGAATCCATTTTTTTGTATATTTCGATTAGACGTTTTTCTTTCTCTTCCTTGCTTAATTTTTGATTATTTAATATTTCTTCAGGATGTTTCATTTCCGATGAATTTTTAAAATCTTCTTGATCAACTTCAAATCCTAACTCTTTGAACAAAGAGATATGCATATCTATTATCTTTTGATTATACTCATGTATCTTTTTATTCATATGTATTCCTTTTTCTGTTAGCGTATATATTTTCTTTTTTCTGGATGCATTGTCCCATTTGCCTTTTATAAAATCTTCTTCTTCCATTTTCTTTAATGTTGGGTATATTATACCTGATTTAATATCTATCATTCCCATGGATCGTTTTTTTATTTCTTTCATGATTTCATATCCAGTACATGGTTTATCTTCTAATATTTTCAGTATGGTTGTTTTTATTGTTTTTAGTTTCCACGGAGTAATTTCATTGCTATTTTTCATTGATACAAAATATGCAAGCAAACTATATATAGCTTACATTCATATATGTATGTTACATACATATAGAGGTATAAAGATGAGCATAATTGAAGTAAAAAATTTGGAAAAGATTTATGATAATGGTGTTAAGGCTGTAAAAGGTGTTTCTTTTAATGTTGAAAAGAAACAGATCTTTGGTATGCTTGGCCCCAACGGAGCAGGAAAAACCACAACAATAAAGATGATTACTACTTTAACACCCATTACACATGGTACTGTAAAACTTGCAGGTTATGATGTTAAGCATGATCCAGAAAGCATAAGGAAAATTATAGGGATTTCACCACAGGATTTATCAATCGACGATGATTTGAAAGGTATTGAAAATATTGTTTTGACAGGAGTTTTATACGGGATGAACAAAAAAGAGGCTACCCAGAAAGCATTGGAATTATTGGATTTTTTTGATTTAACTGCATTCAAAGATAAATATGCAGGAAGTTATTCTGGTGGAATGAAAAAAAGATTAGATCTTGCATGTGCACTTGTGCATGAACCTGAAGTATTATTTCTGGATGAACCTACTTTGGGGTTGGATATACAGACAAGATCCAAAATTTGGGAATATATCAAAAAACTCAACAAAGAAAAAGATATGACAATTTTCCTTACTACCCATTATTTGGAAGAAGCAGATATGTTATGTGATATTGTTAGCATTATGGATAACGGAAAAATTGTGGTTATGGATACCCCTAGTAAGCTGAAGGAAACTGTTGGAAAAACAGTTGTAGATGTTTCGATAAAAGAGGGCATAGAGCAATTGAAAGCGATAATACCTTCAATGCCATTTGTCAAGGAAAGTCATCAGAGTGGAGAGGATATGAGGATGGTGTTTGATGCAAGTTTAGATTCAATACCTTCTTTCTTTGAAAAAATATATGGTGCAGGAATAAAGATAAGAAAAATAAATATTAAAGAACCTACCATGGACGATGTGTTTCTGCATTATACTGGTTTGGCACTTAGAGATAAAGAGGAAAAAACGGATTCTATGGCTACCAGGCGTACAATGAGGAGGATGAGAGCATGAAAACCGCTTTGTTTGAACTTATAGAGAGGGAATTAAAGAAATGGTACAGGGTTCCAGCATTGCTTATCGTTTCACTTTCTCAACCCATTATATGGATTATACTTTTCGGAAACGCCTTTAATCCAACTAAATTGTTTGGCAATATTCCTGCGTCTGAAGTATCTTCAATAATGGCAAGTGAATTCATGGGGGCTTCAAATTATATCTCTTTTTTAACACCTGGAATCTTATCCCTTACTGTTTTGTTTGCTTCTTTTATGGGTGGAATGTCTCTTTTGTGGGATCGTAGATTTGGCTTTTTGACCAAATTGCTTGTTTCCCCTATAAGAAGAGAGTCTGTCTTTATATCTAAAATAATCGCGAACTCTATCAAGGGATTGATCCAGGCAACGATAATATTGATCGTTGCTCTGCTATTGCCAGATGGATTGAAATTATCTTCTGGTTTTGGTATTGTTAATTTACTGCTTGTGTATTTATTCTTGTTTTTATTGTCATTTATTTTTGGAGCCATATTTGTTACTTTAACAGTGAGAATAACCAAATGGGAAACTGCTATGTCTATAATGAATTTGCTTAACCTGCCCATCTTTTTTGTAAGTACAGCACTATTCCCTGCAACCAGTATGCCAGGATGGATGAAATATGTTGCTATTAGAAATCCACTGAGTTATGCTTCAAATTCAATTAGAATATTAATGCTCAAAGGGGCGCTGACATCATCAACAACCAACCAAATTTTGCAGAATTTAATGTATATGAGCATATATGCAATTATATTCTTGGTTATTGGGATCATTGTGGCATATTATACTTTGACGGACACTTCGTATTCATGAACATTTTATTTATTCATTGTTTTTACCGCTTTTCTATATCTTTTTGTTTGGAATTTATAAAATTTGCATAATAATTTGGATTTGCTTATAAAAAAAAAGATAAATATTATCATGTCATAATATTGAATGTGAAATACTATAATGGTCTTTATTACTCAAATAAAAAGGGATATATCGAACACAAGATTGCAGTTATTGTTATAATTACCATGATTGTATTTTTTTCTTTACTTGTTATTACCATGGATAATACTATAGGAAATGTGGGAATAACCCCCCTTAATTATACCTTTCCTGGTGGTGCAAACAGGAACTCTCACTTTATTCTGGAAATATGGATAAATAACAGCCTGGGGTATCCGTTGAAGGGAACGCAAATTTCTCTTTCTGGATATAATATCAACCTGGTTTTATATACTAATTCTACTGGTTATGTGAGTTTTCCAGTATATTACTACAGTACGCCTAATACCTACATTTACACACTGTATGTCAACATTGAGTACCAATGGTTAATTCCCAGTTACAAAAATATACAGATTACTATAGTGGATACCTCTTGATCACATCACATTGATACTATTGTAATCTGTGTGCCTTACAAGAATTTCCCTTGCTATTTTAAGGTTGACCCCTTCTTTTCCTATTGCCCTTGCTTTAAGTTGTGGATCAACATAGACAGTTACATGCTTTATCTTGTCTTCAGTTTTAAATTCAACTTTTTTAGGCTTGTACAGGAAAAATATGTTTTTTACAAACTGTTCTACGTTGTCGCTATATTCAACCACCTGTATTTTTTTGTTCAGCATTTTTTCTATTTCTTTTATTTTTTCACCTTTTTTACCAACCGCCTGATTTATCTGGTGAGGATCAACAATAAAAATAACTTTCCCACCGAACTCAAAACAATCTTTTACTCTAGAATCAGTATATTTTTCAAAAAGTTGCATGTAATGTAGAGCATCTTCTGTGAATACGATTTCTTTACTCATATTTTTTCTTCACCTAATGCAAGTATTCCAGATGTACCTTGATCCAAGATTGCAATCGTAGAAACATTGAATGGTTTTCCACATGCTTTACCTAAATCTTTAGCTGTTCCATCAAACAGATAAACAGATTTGTATTCTTTAATTAGTTTCTCCTTATCTACGCATGTAGATGAAATTATAACCAGCTTTGCTTCTTTTTTCTTAACTGATGCCCACGTTTCCTTTAGCCCGAATTTCACCTTACCTGTTTGTATTGCTACACGAATTGCTTTTGTAATATCCATATTTATTCACCTTTTTGTTTCGAATCTTCTTTATATATATCATTTCTCTTATATATTAAATGTACTGCACCTGTTCCCTGTGTTATAGGCTGCCCTACAATAATATTTTCAGCCACACCTTTTAATTGGTCGATTTCACCCTCCAATGCAGCTTTGAGCAAATTATTCCCTGTGATTTCAAATGCTGCCCTTGCAAGAACACTGCTTTTCTTTCCAGATACACCATGCCTTCCAATTGCCCTTACTTCTCCACTGTTTGTCATCATATCTGCCACAAGCATAATGTGCCTTATATCAACAACCAATCCTTGTTCTTCGAGGGTTTTGTGAATTTCATTGACTATTGCAAACCTTGCGGCTTCAACACCGAACACATCATAGATTTCTGCTATATTGTTAGTGTATATTCTGTAAGGGTCAACGTTTTCTACTTGTATAACATCTCTCAGGTTAGACCCTTCAGTGTAGATGACATACTCATTCGAATCTTCTTCTTTTTTTATCAATGCCCTTTTTATTCCGGATACACCGGATACTAATGTGGATGATAGAGAATCTTCAAGGTCCAATAACATCTTGTATGGGGTATCACCGTATTTTGATTTATATTTATCAATGTTTGCTTTGGATTTATCATTACCGTGCTTTATTGTAGCAGAGATATATTCAACATTTTCCTTGCCAATTTTGGTAGATTTTATCTCAAACGAAAATATTTTGTATTGCCCACCTTTTTTATCAATAAGCTTCATGACGTCATCAACAGATATCCCTAGTTCATTCAATTTTTCTTTATTAAGATAGATTTTTAGTTCCACATTGGTAATATCCCTTTCAATTGTAGAAATATCCCCTATAGTGGTCATTTCTATTTTTAAAGCTGTTTTTTTGACAATATCAAGGTTTTTGGATATTGCTTTGTTTAGATAAATTGTCATGGTGGGGGTTGTTGGAACCCTCCTTGCATCAACGATTTCTATTAACCGGGGCAATCCTAGAGTAACATTCATTTCTGTAACTCCTGCATAATGGAAAGTTCTCATTGTCATTTGTGTACCCGGTTCTCCAATGGATTGAGCTGCAACAATACCTACAGATTCATGTGGACTGACTTTGTTTTCATTGTATTCATTAACTACCTTTTTTATTATTTCCTTCGCTTGAGGTATATCGTTTGTAACCTTTGTGATCATATGGTACAAGGATTTTTTTATAGATAATGGCAGCTCTGCTGTATCTAATAATGATTCAACATTGTTATCATAGGATGTACTTTTCCTAACTATTTTTTTATTTTTTTTGCCTGGCATTTAATCGCCTCCGTAATCATTGCCTAGATCCTCGTATTCATTTTCTTCTTCACCTTCAGATTCTTCTTCCTCCTCCTCTTCGTAGGGTCTTTCCATAACATCGATTTCTTGTTCACCGTATTCCTTCTGAACACCGCTGCTATCCCTAGCCTCTAATTTGTCTATGATGTTGGAATCGTGCCCAAGTACATCTAAAAATATAGATGGCAAATCAACAGATGTTCCCTGGTTAGCTTTTGCGGGATCAATGCCGTCTTCACCATAGTTAAATTGTATTATTGTGCCAGAAGTATCTTTTACAGTTCCGTCATCATCAACCTTTAGGTCTTCGAGTGCATGTATTAACCTTCTTTGCATGTATCCTGAACGGGATGTTCTTACTGCAGTATCTACCAATCCTTCCCTTCCACCCATACTATGGAAGAAAAATTCTGTTGGGGACAGCCCTTTTTTATAACTTGATTTTACATATCCATGTGCATCTGCTCCTAAATCACCACGTTTAAAATGAGGCAATGTCCTTTCAAAATAACCTCTGTTTAAACGTTCACCTCTTACAGCTTGCTGCCCAATAGACCCTGCCATCTGTGACAAATTAAGCATGTTTCCCCTTGCACCACTTTTAGCCATCATAACTGCAGGATTATCCATACCTAGATATCTGCTAGCAATATTACCTGATTCATCCCTTGATTTGCCTAAAACATTCATGATCCTTACTTCAAGGGTTTCTCTTAATGATCTACCTGGAAGTTCCTGAAGTTTACCTTCCATATATTCGCTTATAAGCTTATTTACTTCATTATATGCAATTTTAACTTTATCTTCTATTTCTTTTTTGGCATCCTCTGGAATATCTTCATCATATATTCCAGTAGTGAACCCTTTTATAGTAATGTATGCCACAGCTAAGTGAGATAAGTCATCCAAAAATCGCCTGGCCCTTTCGTTTCCATATTTTCTTATTATTTTATCTACCAAAACACCGTTAATGGAACCAATAGCTTTAGAATCGATAGTTCCCATTAGCAGTTTTCCATCCCGTATTTTTACCCATGATTCATATTCACACTTTTCTTTTACACATGGATTGCATTTTATGCATATCTTGGATCTAAATTCCATATTCAGGTCAGGGGGTAAGATAGAGGAAAACAAATCCCTTCCATACCAAAATGACCCTTTTTCATCTTTTCCAGAGGGAGGTGGCATAGGAAGGTTAGACCTAGAATAAATAAAAGCAACTTCATCACCTCTTAGCTTAGGATTTTTATATGTTAATAAGAATAAGGATGTTATATGATCATGAATTGCACCAATAATTGGCATACCGAATCTTGGAGACAATATATTTTCTTCTACGCTCATTATAATTTTTCCTTCTGCTCTTGCCTCTTCGCTTTGAAGGACATGCAGGTTCATTTCATCTCCATCAAAATCAGCGTTATAGGGAGGGCATACCGCTAAATTAAGCCTGAATGTTTTACCTGGCATAATTCTTACTCTGTGACACATTATTGAGATTCTATGTAATGATGGTTGCCTGTTAAACAAGACAAGGTCACCGTCCATTAGATGCCTTTCTACTATTGCTCCTATTTCAATATGTTTTTCTGCAATGGTTGCTGCTAATTGATCCGTAACCTTTACCCTTTTTCCATCTACCCTTGTTACATAATTTACACCTGGAATGTATTTACCATCTTCAGATTTAGGGGATGAGCCATGCCTGACCAATTCCTTTGCAAATTCTATATTGTACTGATTGACGTAAAGGGGGACCGTTAAAATCCTGGCCATCTCTTCAGGCACACCTACTTCATTTATTGAAATAAATGGATCAGGAGATATTACAGTTCTAGCTGAAAAATTAACCCTTTTTCCAGATAAGTTAGACCTGAACCTACCTTCTTTTCCTTTTAGCCTCTGTATTAATGTTTTTAAAGGTCTTCCAGACCTATGTCTAGCAGGGGGAATTCCTGTTGTTTGGTTATCAAAATAGGTTGTTATATGATATTGCAGTAATTCCCAGAGATCTTCTACAATAAGCTGGGGAGCACCTAGATCCCTATTTTCTCTTAACCTTTGGTTTATTCTCAATACATCAACCAATTTATGAGTTAAATCATCTTCAGATCTATCCCCTGATTCTAATGTAATTGAAGGCCTTATGTTAATGGGTGGAACAGGCAAAACAGTTAAAATCATCCATTCGGGTCTCATGGAACCTGGCTTGTACCCTAATTTAGGCAAATCTTCGTCTTTTATTCTAGAAAGGCATTCCCTGATCTCTTTAGGTGTTTTCTTTTCATTGTCAAATCTGAATGTGGTAGGTTTATCAAGCATGATTTTTTTCCTTTCTGTTTTACATTCTGGACATACACTAGATACATCCCCTTCTTCAAATACATGCCCGCATTTGATGCATATGCGCTGTAATATTTCTTTTATTTCCTTTACATATCCAATATGTATAATTGGCATTGCTAGTTCAATATGTCCAAAATGACCAGGGCATTCTTCAGCTCTTCCTCCACACGTTTTGCATCTTAATGAAGGGTCTAAAACACCTAACCTAGGATCCATCAACCCCATGTTGATTGGATAGCCATCATCGTCGTATGTATCATCAGTTATTATTTTGGTCACGCTTATTTTTCTTATTTCATCTGGAGAAAGCAAAGCAAATTTAATATTTTTTATTTTTTTGGATATACCTACAGTTATTACCATAACATCACCTTAAATCACCTATTTCAAGCCTCATAACAACGCCCAATGACTTTAGTTCATCAATCAACACTTTGAACGAATATGACATTTCTACTGGATATACTGTGGTGTTTCCACATACTCTACATGCTAGTACTTTATGGATTCTATCAAAGTAAGCGATATGCCCACATTTAGGATCGCTACATACATATTCCATTACACCATCAGACTCATCTAATAAACGATCTTTGATAACCATGGACACACCATGCCCTATTAAACAATCCCTTTCCATTTCACCAAACCTTAGACCACCTTGTCTGCTCCTTCCTTCTGTAGGTTGCCTTGTTAGTATCTGAACAGGACCCCTTGCACGCATGTGCATTTTTCCAGATACCAGATGATGCAATTTTTGGTAATATATAACCCCTATGAAAATCTCTGCAGAAAATCTTTTTCCTGTAACACCGTCATACATAACCTCTGTGCCAGTGCTTGAGAACCCATTCTTTAATAAGCTTTCTCTTAATAACTCTTCACTTTCACCTGAAAAAGGAGTGCCATCTATGGTTCTACCTTCCAATGAACCCACTTTACCACCAATCATTTCTAAAACATGTGCAACAGTCATCCTTGATGGTATTGCATGGGGATTTATAACAAGGTCAGGTGTAATGCCGTCCCTTGTAAAGGGCATATCTTCTTCTCTTACAGTTAGACCTATAACACCTTTCTGCCCATGTCTGGAAGCGAATTTATCACCTATTTCTGGTATTTTTTCTTCCCTTACTTTTACTTTGACTAACCTAGAAACATTTTCACTTGTTGTTAATATTACATTATCTACAATACCGTGCTCCTCACTTCTAAGCGTAACCGAGGTTTCTTGCCTTTTTTTTGGTTTGATTATGTCTGTTTGCATTTCCTCTAAGAACCTTGGAGGGGAAGTTTTTCCTATGATAACTGCACCATCTTTCAAATCCACTTCTGGACTTGTAATACCGTCTTCATCTAACATGGTGTAGGCTTCAGAGGATCTTACACCTTCAACTTCCGCATCAGGAATCTCAAACCTATCTTCTTGGCCACCAGGGTATTTTCTTTCTTCAGATTTGTATGTCCTGAAAAAGGTAGACCTTCCTAGAGCTCGTTCTATGGAGGATCTATTCATAATTAATGCATCTTCCATGTTGTATCCCATGTAAGAGATTATAGCTACAACAAAATTTTGCCCTGCTGGCCTTTTATTAAGACCTACATACTTGGATATTTGTGTAGAAACAATTGGCTTTTGAGGGTAATGTAATAAATGTTCTCTTGTATCTGGCCTCATCCTGAAATTAGATGCGGATATTCCCAAAGATTGTTTAGTCATTGCCGCACCCATTGTGTTCCTTGGGGAAGCACTATGCTCAGGGTAAGGGATTACACCTGCTGTTACACCGAGTATTGCAAAAGGTTCTATTTCCATATGTGTATGTTCTTTGGAGATCAATTTATCTACTTTGAATAAGCCATTGCAATGTTTACACTTGAGTTCTACATAACCATCTTTCTTTTCTATGTTGTTCCATCTCACATCGCTATACAACAAATTATTTTTGCATAGTGGACATTTATCAGGCATTGAATAGGGTTCTACAGCAATATATGCATCATCTTCTTCATCAGCATCTAACCATTCAATTACCCCTTTGTCTACAAGGTCACTGAATGTTATGTTACCTGATAATATAGCATTATAATCCTGTTCAGTTAACCTCAAATTTCCATCTTCTACCACAAAAAGAGGACGCCTTAATCTACCTTCATCACAGTTTATATAAATTTCATTCATTTTAGTATCATACCTTGCGTTTATGTTTATCATATCTTTGTCAGTTAATTTGCCAGATAATGTTTTGTCCCTTCTTTTCTTTTTTATAGTTTTTACTAACTCATTTGGATGTGCACTAAATCCAACAAAATTACCATCAATGTAAACCCTTGCTAATCCGCTTTTTATGTTCATTATTTCATCAGGCTTAAATTCAATCATTCCCAGGTCTTTTAATATGAGAAATACTTCTTCTTCATCAACATAATTGGAAATATTTGTCATTATTGTGGTATTTTTAACCAATCCACAATTTTGACCTTCAGGAGTTTCAGAAGGACATAGCCTTCCCCATTGTGTCGGGTGTAAATCCCTTGCTTCAAAGTGTGGTTGTGTTCTGGTTAAAGGAGATGATACCCTCCTCAGATGACTGAGTGTACTGATCTTTGATACCCTATCAAGTAATTGAGATACACCAGTTCTTCCACCTATCCAATTACCTGTTGCTATCGCATGTAATATTCTTTGTGTTAATATGTCAGGCCTTATTACGGAATTGATGTTTAGATCCCTCTTTTTTTCGTAATTTTTTTCAAGCTGATATTTCATATCTTTGAGTAAAGCAATTAAAGAACTTCTAAACAGATCCTCCATTAAGTTGCCTGCTAACTTCAATCTTTTATTTGAATAATGATCTTTATCATCAGGCAACCTTAAATTAAAAGATAACTCTAAAACAGATCTGGCCATTCTAGCTAAATAATATGCTTTCTTGATGCGATCATTTTCAGTATCACCTAAATGAGGTAACAAGGAACGATCAAGCAATGAATAAACCCTCTTCAAACGATCTTCTTTAGTTTGTCCAGTTGCCGATTTTTTTTCAAGAAAAGTTATGGCATCTTCTTTTGTTAAAATCCCTTCCAATGGGAAATTTTTGGGATTGTCGCAATATTCTATGTTGGTATAAATAACATGTTTGATTTTTTCTATTACTGGTTCGGTACTGTTAATAAGTTCTGTTAAAATTGATTCGTATACCTCTTTATCAGATGACAATCCTAGCGCCTTGATTAATATAATCAGAGGGATAGAAGTTGATAACCCAGGTATTGATACCTTGATTATATTATCCTTGTCCTTTTCTACTACAGTCAGTGCCCTATAACCTTCCCTTTGAGAAAATACCTTTGCTACAGGTGTAGGTACACCATACATTTCGTTCATTTCTGTAAAAATTTTATTAGGGGACAAATCTTCTGTAGTAATAAGAACTTTTTCTGTTCCATTGATGATGAAATATCCACCTGTATCCAAGGGATCTTCACCTAATTCTATTAGTTTTTTATGATATTCTTTATCTGAAATATCACCTTGTTCAGCAATATTAGACCTATCCAGTACACATGCTTTGGATTTTACCATTATAGGAATGTAACCAATGGGTACTTTCTGGAACTGTCTCGGAGGTTTCCCTTTTTCATAAATGGTGAAATCTAAATATACAGGGGATTGATAATTTAAGTTTCTAAGCCTAGCTTCCATGACTGTTGGATTTCTTTTTGAACCTTCTGCTTCTTTAATTATTGGTTTATCTATATGAATCGTTTGTGGTGCGTAATAATCTATTTTTTTTGTGCTCAAATTTCTTCTTCCGAAAACGACATAGATTTCTTCGTTTGAGGATTTACCAGTATTGAGTTTTATTGTGCCACCTATTTCCGATTCAGAGATCTGCAGATTGTCTACAACCCTCTGCATTACTGAATTGGGGTTTCCATTTGTCGCTATAAATCTGTTAAAAGATTCAATTTGATGTTCAACAATAGAATGCTCCTTTACATATAACTCTACAATCTCTCTCATTTAAATAAACCTCTTTATTTGGTTCTGTGTACAATTACCCTATAAAAAATATGTTCGTATGCAGTCTGGCTATTTCTAGTTATTTTAACAATTTTTCCTATAAATTCATCTATATTTTCAGAAGATTTTAATTCTTCTTTCAATGCAGGGTCATCAATATAAATTTTTGGCAATTTATCTTTTGTTATATTGTATTTTTGAAGGATTTCATTTTCTTCTTTTGGGTTTTTTATAATTGTGTGCTTGGGCATCATAAAACTATTTAAAATCATATCTTTATCATTTTTCTTTGATTTCATTTTTCAACCTCTTAATTTGGATTTAGCGGGCCCGCGGGGATTTTCGTATGCACAACGTAAATCATGCATCCCATTCGAACCCCGGACCACCTGGTTAAAAGCCAGGTGCTCTTTACAGAAGGCATTGACATCCTTTACCTGTCTAAGCTACGAGCCCACTTTAAATTATTGTTATACAAATCACTTATTTATGCTTATCTATTGTTTGTTTAAACCTTCCAATTGGCTTATTATGTTCCATACAGCAGTCCTTCCATGTAGTGGGATGTTAGAATCATTGGCAAGCTCATCTAGGAGCATAACAGTACTAGCAATCCTTACATCCATAGATTTGTCTGTATCCATTAATATTTTTTTTGCATTAGATGCACCTTTCCTTATATTCCTTGGGATCGAATTATCAGTAGAAAGCATCTCCAATGCTTCGGATATACGTAATATTTGCTTTTCTTTATCAATAGCAGGCATTGTTATCACTCCTTATGATATTGCGTTTTACTAAATGAACATTATTGAACTTTTCTAACACCATTTTCTTTGTATGTGCTTACCACAATCATTGTTTTGCTTTCTCTTAACCCTACTACAGGAGGAAGTAAACGAGTTACAAACTCTTTTAAATGCTGATAGTTATCAAATTTTGTTTTGATAACTATGTCAGTATCACCTGCAACTAAAAATACATCCTGTATTTCATTTAGTTTAGATAACTCCATAGCCGCTTTTTCAACTTCCTTCGAATCCACTTTTATTGTAATTATTGCCGTAACTTGATCATCACCATAAAAAGAGGATACTACATCATCCATATCATTTATTTTATCTGTCATAATATATACCTTCTTTAAAAAGACTCAAATTCTTCTTGCAAATCATCAGTAACCTGCCTCAACACTTCATCTATTTGCTTGGCTCTGTATTCCCTATATCCACCTATATCTGTTTGTATTCGTGCGATATATTCTTTCTCATTTTTAATGAATTCTACCTTACCTACAACTTCCTCCATTACTACCACCTTTGCCGATATAAAAATATACTTATCTTTAGGGAATTTTTACATGCTATTTAATTTTTGCTATTATCATTTGAATAAAAACAAAGTATATAATCTACTGATATCCATAAAAAATAATGAATCGTTTTATGCACATTTTTAATGTTTTGGTTTACTAAACAATGTTGAGATATGAGTTAATTTTTTTATTGGTTTTTGGATGTTTATAGAGATGTTAAGGGTTTTGGGGAAGTAGCAAGCTTCTAGCCTTCTTGAGATTGTAGCTGACTAAATAACTTTTAGTATATAATTCATAGATAAATAAATTATAGAATAGTTTTATATATAGTAGTGATATACATTTCCTTATGGTGGAAAATAATAATAGCATTATAAAAACCAAAAAACTCAAGAAAAGATATTATGGCAATACGTATGCTGTTAACGGTATTGATCTAGAAATAAAAGAGGGCAGAATTACAGGTTTTTTGGGGCCTAATGGAGCTGGAAAAAGCACTACCATAAAAATGCTTCTAGGGTTACTTGAACCTACAGAAGGGGAGATCTATGTTTTTAATAAACGGCTTACACCTGATAACCCCAGGATTAGAAAGGATATTGGTTATATGCCTGAATTGCCTAAATTTCCAAATTATTTAACTGGACAAGAATTATTGAGGATTTATGGCGAGTTGCAGTTTGTACCTGAAAAGCAGCTTGACAAAGAAATACCTGAACTTTTAGAGGAGGTAAATCTATATAAAGATAAAGATAGGAAGATAAAGGAATACAGTAAAGGAATGCAACAAAGAATAGGTCTTGCAGCTTCATTTCTTGGAAATCCTAAATTGATAATTTTAGATGAACCTACAATAGGGCTTGATCCTGTAGGTATGGTAGATATAAAAAACATTATAAAAAGGAAGGCTAAAGGTGGCACCACTGTTTTTCTTTCTTCTCACTTATTAAAGGAAGTTGAAGAAATTTGTGATGATGTAATTATTATAAACAAAGGCACAGTTTTGGCAAGTGGCACTACAAATGATGTCATTAAAAAAGGGACAGGTAAAACTGTTTTGGAAATTGAGGTGGATGATAAAAGCATAGATAAAATTTCAAATGCACTCAAAAACCTTCCATACGTCGAGGAGTTGAATATATCTAATGGAATCATTTCATTAACTTTGAATACCAAAGAAGATGTTAGATATTCAATTTCTAAATTGATTGTTGATAATGGAGGATTTGTGTTGATGATGAGATATAAAAACGTTTCTTTAGAGGAAGCCTTTTTGAGAATATTGAGTGGGTGATCAAGATGGAAAATTTTTCGCTTACAGCATTGAGATATGTAATAAAATATGAACTGATATGGAACATAAGAAAGGCAAAATTATACTTTGTTTTAGCATTAGTATTGGCTTTGAGTTTTATTGTTACTTATTTTATGGCTAGATTCGTTACGGGCATATCTGCCGGGGATTTTTGGTACGTTAGCTTAACGGAACTTTCTTCATGGTTTTTTTTGCTTTTAATTGCTTCTACTATTTCAATGAATACCATATCTGGTGAATTTGAATCTGGGAGTATACTTCCATTGTTGTCAAAACCAATTTCCAGGGAAGAGATATATTTCGGGAAATATCTAGCAATTGCAATTATTGTATTACTGGAATTGCTTTTGCTATCTGTGTCTTTAGTGGTTTTCTCTTATATACTTAAAGGTGCTCCCTCTGATGTGTGGAAACTTGGTGTTTTGTGGTTGGCAATTACACTAAGTGCACTTGTTTATGCTGCTTTTACCATGATGTTAAGTTCAGTAAGTAAGAATTCTATCGTAGCCCTTATGGGAACTTTTGGGGTATTGTTTGGTATGACTATAGCTGTAGGCATTTATTCTATTATGAATTCCTCTCCGTATTGGTTTTCATTTTTTCCCTTTTTAGGGACTGATGGGGTAATGTATTCTACTTACAATGCCATGTCAACCCCAAATGCATATGTAAATAATTCTTCCGGATTCGGCAAAGCTTCTTTGCTGCCATGGACATATCTGCAATATACTGGTATGGAGGTATTGTTATCGGTAATTTATGTTGTCTTGTTCCTTTTTATTGGGTTTTATTACTTTAACAACTCAGATATAAAGGAATCTTAGTAGAACCTTTATAAACTTTACTTTTTTTTATATAATTATGTTACTTCGTGTACCGAGTGAAAAGGGGTTGGTTGTAGTTTATTTGTTTTTTGTTCTAGCTGCTCTTTTCTCTATACACTCATATAATTTTTTTGGTTTCATTGTTTTGTTGGAAGTTATTTTTGCATTCTTTTATTCTGAAAATTTTATCAATAAGGATTTACTTGTTAAAAATATAAAAAATCCTTTGTCCATATTGCTTATTTTTTTGTTTGCAGGAACATTTGCATATGGATTTTATACCATACCTCATTTTATATATGTTGCTTTGATATTTATTCTAGTTGGATTACTATACATATATATTGTTTATACAAAAAGTAACAGAAGCATTGCAACACGTATAACTGGAATTATTGCTATATCTTTTATTTATATTTTAATTGATACTTCATTTGCATTGAATTTGCAATTTGAATTTTTTTATTATTATGTATTATACCTTATGATTGTGATAGTTATGTTTTTGTACATTGAGTTAAGTGTACATTATAGTATCATCTTGTATTTTATAACAGCCACCATAAATGCATTTTCATACCTTTTTGTGTATTTAGCGTATAATGATAACTTGATATTTTTTTCAATATTTTCATTTTTATTGATTATTCCATGGATATTATATACATCCTTGCTAAATAAAATTAAAATCAAAAAAAGAGGAATGATATCAATGCTTTATCTTTTAGCCATATTGGTTGTAATATTAATTTTCAACATTTTTTACATATAATATGGGGCAAGGTGCTTTTTTGGATATTTCGTACAGCATCTTGGCAATAGAGGTAAACATTTTCCCTACCAAAACCTCTTCGGATAAGAGTATCATTCCATAATTTTCCTTTTTAGCTTCTTCTAATATAGATGTAACTATTTGTGAAGTATCAATGATTTTGTATGGTGCTAATAAAATATTTTTTACGAAAAAATGAACACCTCTTACAACCGGGGACCTTTTGATAGCATTGGATTTTGGTTCTATATATAGAATAGATACCCTTCCATTTTTCTTTTCTGCTAATTCTTCAGCAAATTTTAAAAGCCTGTCAGGCATTTTTTTGTTTAAAACTGGTATCAGTATATTTAATTTTTTGGTTTTAGTCAGGAAAGCGATTTTATTGAATACAACCACATCTACAGGGGAATACCTGATAATGGCATCTATTTTTCCATTGAAAAAATATTTGTTAGATGGCTTGGGGGTGGTTAATAACATAAAGATGGCATCTGCTTTGATTTCTTCAGCTGTTTCTAAAAGGCCATCTACTACAGTTCTAGCGCTTCTAATATGAGGGGAAATATCAGTTTTAGGAGGTACATCCGCCTCATATGATTTGCTTATTATAGTACCCATCTTTCGCCATTCCTGGGTTATTTCCGGAAATTTTTTGGTTGCTATTATATGTACAGGGGATATAGAACCTTCTTCATCCAAATATAAAGATACATAACTTATCATCATTTCGACATCAGAATCTTTGTCTACAGCCAATAGTATTTTTTTATACATTTTGATCTTCTCCCTTACATTTGTGTTTTATAATATATATCAATGTTTAGAGGAACTATATTAATATATGCAATTCCAAATATCCCATATTGAGGGTATACTGTATTATTTTGGACCATATCCAATAAAATGTTCTGGGGGATTTTGCTATAATAAGATACTCTTGGTATTTGTATAAGTGCAGCTAATAGAGAGATTCCTGGATCTTCGTTAGAAGAGGAATAAGACACTGCATTTAAAGATACATTTAATGGAATATTTATTGTATTGTTTTTAATATATTTAGTAAGGTTGGAATAGTAAATAGAAACCATCATTGAAGTAAAATTGTATAAGTTACTAGATAATGGCCCGTATTGTCCACTGCCATTGTCAGATAACTCAGAATAATCGCTTAATGATGGTCTAGGATGGAAGAACCACGGTTCTGTAAAATTTTCAGCCATGTAAGGGGAGGCAATGGCTGTTCCGTTGTGGTATATAACTGGAACATTTGAATTGTTTGGGTACATGAATTGTGTTATTGTAACTGTTACATATGGGTATAATATTGATACTAGAACCACCATAGTGAACACCAATATAATTGAACCCCGTATATTTTTTAATATTTTCATATATGCACCCCAAATAAGCTTAGAATGGTTTTGATTACAAAATAGGCTACTCCTATAACATGAGCTATACTTCCAGTAGATATAATAATATCAATGATCTTTATGCCAACAAATGCAAATAATATACCTCCAAAACCGTATAAAACAACATTTTGCCTTAATAGAGTAGTTGGGGACAGGGGCATATAGCTAATACCTTTTATTGCTAGAGGTATTAACATAGGAATAACAATAGCATTGAAGATGACAGCAGATAATATTGCATTGTGCGGTGTGCTTAAATGCATTAAATTAAGCATTTCAAGATTTCCAATCAGATAAAACATTGCGGGAAGAATTGCAAAATATTTGGCTACATCATTGGTAATTGAAAAAGTTGTCAGAGCACCTCTGGTAATAAGTAATTGTTTGCCTATTGCAATGACCTCGATTAATTTTGTAGGATCAGAATCCAGGTCAACCATATTGGCAGCATCTTTTGCTGGTTGAGTGCCACTGTTCATGGCTAACCCTACGTCTGCTTGGCTTAATGCAGGACTGTCATTGGTTCCATCACCTGTCATGGCTACCAATAAGCCTTCTTTTTGGTATTTTTTTGTAAGCTTTAATTTATCTTCTGGCTTTGCTTCTGCTATGAATGTATCCACACCAGCATCTTTTGCAATAGCTGCAGCCGTATTCCTGTTATCGCCAGTGCACATAACAGTTTTTATACCCATCGTCCTCAATTCCTGTATTCTTTGCCTTATTCCTGGTTTTACTAAGTCTTTAAGCACAACCAAACCAATAACTTCTTTGTTCCATGCAATTATTAAAGGGGTTGCACCAGTATCACCTACTTTCCTTGATTCATTCAATATTTCAGAAGGAAAAGATTTCGTATTTTTTATCATGGTATCGATACTACCTTTGATTATTTCGTCACCGTTTTCAAGTATTACCCCACTGTATTTTGTCTGAGGAGAAAATTTAATATCCTTTACATTTTGTAAATCTTTCCCCTTTACTTTGATTCCTTTTCTAGTTACATACTTTACAATGGATTTGCCTTCCGGTGTTTGGTCATTGACAGAGCAAATTAAGGCTGCATATAAGACCTTTTCAAGAGGGACGTTAGAAGAGGGTATAATATCTGTTGCTATCCTGTTGCCTACAGTAATTGTGCCAGTTTTATCTAGAATAATAACATCAATATCACCTGCTGCTTCTACAGCTTTTCCAGATTTTGTTACTACATTGACTTTGGAAACGCGTGTGATACCTGAAATGCCTATAGCAGATAATAATCCACCTATTGTAGTAGGTGCAAGGCATACTACCAGTGCAATCATTGAACCTAGCCCTATAGGGAGTTTGAGTGCATATTCAATATAAACTAAGGATAATACGACGAATAATATTATAAAAGTCATGACGCTCAAAAATAATGTCAAGGATAATTCATTCATGGTTTTTTGCCTAGATGAACTTTCAATTAATGAAATGATGCTATCTAGGAATGACGTCCCTGGTTTTTCAGTGATTTTTACAAGAATTTTCCCAGAATTTATTACTGTTCCACCAGTTACAGATGTTCTATCTCCACCGAACTCCCTTAAAACAGGCTGGGATTCCCCTGTTATCATAGATTCATCTACCATTGCAGAACCTTCTATTATTTCCCCGTCTTTTGGAACAACCCACCCATCTTCTAGTTTTACAATATCACCTACTTTTAATTGGCTAGACATAACAATTGTTTCTTTCTTGGTTGTTGGGTCTACCAAAATAGCTTTTATTTCTTTCTTCATCTTTTTCAATGCATCTGCCTGTGTTTTTCCTTCGGCTTCAGCAATTGATTCTGCTAGATTTGCAAACCAGATTGTAGCAATTAAAATGAGGGTTATTTCAATATAATATTTTTCTTTAATGGTTGTTATTATTACATCTTTAAAAAGGAAAGGAAAAGATACTAAAAAAATCATATATATTGTGTATACATAAATAACAAACATTACAGGATTTTTGAACATTGACCTAGGATCGAATTTTTTAATAGAATCTACTAACGCCAACCTTAGGAAAAACTTTAATTTTCCGTGTGCATGGGAAATCCCTTTATCATTTTTATATTCATGCATACTTAAGCAACTCCATGAATTCTCTTAATGGGCCAACTGCAATAACAGGGAGGAACAGTAATGCACCTAATATCAATATTACTCCTATTAAATATATTCCAAATGTGATTGAACTTGTCTTTAATGACCCTTCTTCCGATTTTTTAACTTTTTTTCTTGACATATTACCAGCAACGGCAAGGAAAACCACTATTGGAATATACCTACCGACAAGCATAACCAATGAACCTGCAACATTAAAGAAAAGATTGTTATCGTTTAAATACATAGAACTTCCATTATTTGCTGCTTCTGAGGTAAATTCATACAATATTTCAGTTAAATTATGGGGTGAATAAGACACTGCATTGTAAGGATTGAACAGAAGGGTTATAACAAAAGGAACAATGATGATTATGGGATGGATTATAAGACCTAGAGATGTGTATTTTACATCCTTGATTTCTATTTTTTTGCCTAGGTATTCAGGAGATTTCCCTACCATTAAGGCACCTAAAAATACTGATAAAATTGTATACAGCAAAAGTGTTGAGAATCCAACTCCAACTCCACCAGGTATTGATTGAATAAACATTCCAAAAAGTAACACGATTTGAGAACCAGGCAATAGCATATCTATGTTAGTAAATGTTGCACCTGTATTAGTATATATGGAAACTGCCTGGGCAAATGAGCTATATGGTATTCCAAACCTTGTATCCTTTCCAAAATAATTGCCATTGGTAGCAACCAAGTGTGGTATAGAAAATAAAAAGGGATTTCCTTGCATTTCAATTAATGTAACTGATAAAGTTCCAAATAAAAACAATATGAACACCACTAAAAGTAAAATTCTAGATTCATTTCTCTTTTTTAGCATCTGCCCAAATGCATCTATAATGGAAAAGGGCAATAATAGCATCATTAATGTTTCGATAAAAATTGTTGTACCACTGGGGTCAGACAATGGATTGGAGTTGCCACCATTGACATAGCTTCCCCCATTTGTACCTAAAAGTTCTATAGCAGTATGGGAAGAATTAACTCCTAAAGGAAATAGGGCTGTAGTACCGTTGATTGTATGGAAAAGTAAGAAGGGTGTAAAAGTATCAGGCAAACCAAGTATAGAAAGCAATAAAGCAAATAAAAAGGACATAGGCAACAATATTCGTGTAATGCTCCGGATAAAGTCCACATAGAAATTGCCTATTTTTCCATTGACATTTTTCATTCCCCTTATGAAAGCTATTGCAACACTCATTCCAGTTGCAGGGGATACAAACAATAGCAACATTATTGCGAATAATTCTGAAAACATGGATATTTGTGTTACTGGATTGAAATGCTGGAAATTTGTGTTAGTCAAATAGGATATTGTTGTATGCATAGCAAGACTCCAACCCATATTTGATGAACTAAAATAATTCATAGGAAAACTACTCTGGTATGACAATACAACAAATGCAAACAATCCGAAAAAAAGATTGGTGAATAACATTGCTACTGCATATTCTTTCCAATCCATTTGTTCAGAAGGATTTGTTCCAATTAACCTGTATATCCACTCTTCTATAGGATAAAAAACCATATCTAGTTTAGTTGGCCTATCTGTAAAAACTCTCGCTATATACCTGCCAATAATAGGAATTAGTAGCCATAGAAAAAATATTGTAAGAAAAATAGCAATGAATTCAGTTAAATATACCATATAAACCAGCCATTAAAATTTCTCAGGATGCATTATAGTGTATAGTAAATAAAACATTAACATGATAGTTATAGCTGAGAATGATACAAGACCAAAATGATTAGAAACGAAACTGTATAATACTTCAACCCCCATTATATCACCCTGTGCTTTAATTACATGTTGATAACATAGTAATAAAACATATATAAATCTATTTTATTAATAAAACATGGCATTTTTCGATGCTTTAAGCTGGCATTACCTTTCCAATGTTTTTTCTTACTCAGTTTTATCTTTTGTAGGATACATATTTTACCTTGCTGGTAGATCTTTCTTAAGAATGTTTTTAGCTTATTTGCTTTCCATATTGTTTTCTTATACTTATGGATTGTATGCTGCAGTTAATAAAACTGCTGAAAAAATTTTGATACCTATTTTGGATATTTTGCAAAGTGTGCCTATATTAGGATTTTTTCCAGTTGTGATTTTATTATTGATATCTCTGTTCAACAATTCAATTGTAGGATTAGAACTGGCAGCTATCTTTTTGATTTTTACTTCTCAGTCCTGGAATATGGCCTTTGGTGTGTATCAATCCGTGCTGAGCATTCCAGAAGATATAGATAGTGCTTGCAGGTCTTTTGGCATTACAGGATGGAAAAAATTCAGGTCTGTTTTGGTACCAGCTACTATCCCCTCTTTCGTTTCTAATAGCATGGTTTCATGGTCTGCTGGTTGGTATTTTTTAATGGCCAGTGAGATTATTACTGTTTCTGCTAACAAAAATTATTATTTATCAGGGCTAGGAAGCGCAATGTTTATTGCTTCTTCAACCGGGAATATTGCACTGTTATTGTCAACTTTGTTTATGCTTATTTTCATAATCATATTAATGGAATTTTTGGTGTGGAAACCGATGATCAAATGGAGTAATAATTTTAAGTATGATATTGCTACATCTGATGGGGATAACGCACCTTTAAATAAAATAGAAACCTGGGAAAGGGATATAATAAGACTTATTACCAAAATTGTAAAGCATATTTCAGAGTATTTAAAATTTGATATTCCTGCACATAAGTTTCAACGTATAAAATCCATTATTAAAACCTTTTCATTAAGCATTCTTCTGCTTTTCATAGGAGTTGTTTTGTATTATTTTGTTAAATGGTTTATTGCTTTTATATTTACACCAATACCGCCTATTGCGTATTCTATTCCCATTGCAACGTTATTTTCTTTAGGAAGACTAGTGATTGCATACCTTATTTCATTGATCTGGACAATACCACTGGGATATTATATTGGAAAAAGGCTTAGAGGTGCAGATACTCTGGAAACAGTTAGCCAATTATTGGCTGCCATACCAGCCACTGCACTTTACCCCATTATATTGCTGTTGTTGCTAAAATATATCAACTTGGAAGGTGTTTCCATATTTTTGATAACTACAGGTATGGAATGGTATATTCTGTTTAATGTTATAGCAGGTGTAAGGGCAATTCCTTCAGATATTGACGAAGCTATGAGATCATATGGAATAAAGGGATGGCTATATTGGAAAAAAGTAGTATTGCCAGCCATATTTCCGTATTTGGTTACTGGTAGTATAACGGCTTTTGGGGGTGGATGGAATGCCCTTATTGTATCAGAGTATTTGATTTATGGTAATAATACTTATCATGTAATGGGAATAGGATATCTTATTGATGTTGCTTCAGATACGGGCAATTATTCATTGCTGTTTTTATCATTAATTGGGATGGTTTTTTCAGTTGTATTGATTAATAGGCTGTTTTGGAAAAGGCTATATAGGTTAGGCATTAAAAAATTCAAGATAGAATATTGAATGGACCATGTTTGTAAGTTGTATATTATTTTTGGGGTACAATTATTAAGATGTCCAAAAACAAACAATAAAGTTAAATAAAAAAAGGGGTATAACAATAATTGGTACAGATAAACACGTTAAATTATTTAAAAAGCGGGGTAGGGTAGTTAGGTTATCCCGACGGGCTCATAACCCGTAGATCCATGGTTCAAATCCATGCCCCGCTACTTTGTTTATCTAACGTGAGCGGGAAGACCCCTTGACTTGGCAAGGGGATGAAAGCGTAACATTAATAATCTACTCTGCAATCTGCTAAACAATGTTCAGAACTATTAAACTGAGGCTTCCCTATGCCATACCGCTCATTGAGACAGCAAGACAGTTTAAAGAAGCAACACAGATAGTTCTGGACTATGGTTTTGAAAACAGGTCATTCAACAAGAACAAACTCAATAAGGGTACATACAGAACGGTAAGGAA
>JBMFVL010000020.1:0-22091 GCA_049966015.1 Thermoplasmata archaeon
CTTGTATTCTATGAACTTCTGCAGACCCGCTGGAGACCATGAACCCAACATCTTCCTGAATTTCTTTCCCTGTCCATAAAATTACAATGCCTTCTTTTGATTAAGAATCAGTTCCCTTAATTTAATTTCGTCTACAATGGGTTTACTGCATACATTCCCAACACAGACAAAAGCACTGCTATGTTCGGAGTTCTTAATCATAGAATCCACTGTGCTGTTAATCCCTTCATGAGCTTTTTCAACGATTTTTAAAGGGGAATACAAACTCAATGCAGTTCTATGAAGTGATTTAGCTTTTTCATCCTCACCAGTAATTATAATATGAATAATTCCATGCTGAATAACTGATACATGCCTAATCAAGCTAGATATCAAAGAAGATGCTATTTTGTACTCAGAGGGTAAAGAAGTTTTTATAATTTTATCCATCTCCTTTATATCAAACTCTTCTGGAAATAGTTCATGCAAATATATCATCGATCTAAGATACATTGACACCAAAGCTTCATGCGTTGAATCGAATATATATGAAGGATCTAAGTACATATCCATTACTATTTTTCCAAAATCTTTTATTTTATCAATAACCTTATAATCCCCTGTGATTTCATAATATGCAATAGAAGCAAATATTGCAGATATCCAATCTTCTAAAATGCCCTCCCCTGAACCATCAACTCTACGGGATATTTTTGCAGGAATCTTAGAAGCGAAATCAATAAATTCAGAAATATCTGCATCAATAACAAAACCTGTTTTTAACATTGCCTCCAAAGCAATGTAATTAGAATATGAATAGGCATTATTGTCCCTGTAAGGGGGTTCCCTAATATTTCTATGAGCAAATAATATATTCCTGATTCCATTTAAAATCATGTATGGGTCTGTATTGACTTTCTCTTTAAGCTCTCTGTTACTAAAGGCACGCTTAAGAACTTTTCTATTGTTTACCCAACCATACTCATGGTTTATTGAATACAATGAAAATACAACCTCGAAATCTTTCCTGAAAAATGATTTTATTTCCTCTTTGGTCCATGTATAGTACTTCCCTTCTACACCTTCACTATCTGAATCCAAACTATTTGCAAATTTATTACCGAGCCACAGATCCCTTTTAATAAAATTGTAAGATAGCTTAATTGCATCCAATAGTTCATCATCATGGGTGATCAAATAAGCATCCAAGAAAGTTGATAAAATCTCTGCATTATCTATCAACAATTTTTCAAAATGAGGTATCCACCATTGATTATCTATTGTGTATCTATGAAAACCCCCACCTATCTGATCCATTATTCCTCCCATATACATGGACTTCAAGGTATAGATGGAAGCTTTCAAGGCATTAGCATTACCTGTGTAAAACCATGAAGACAACAAAAACTTATCAATCATGGGACGTGGGAATTTCATATTTTCCTGTAATCCGCCGTATTTCCAATCATAATGTTCAAGAATTGAACTGGTTGAATCATCAATCAAATCCCCTTTTATTGGATTATCTTTTATAGAAATGATCTCTTCTCTGAAAGTAGAAAGGCTCAGCCCCTCAATATTGTCCCCTTCTTTTTGCCATATTTCAATTACTTTTTCTAAAACACGTTTAAAAGCAGGTTTCCCATGCATATCTACAGGGGGAAAATACGTGCCTCCAAAAAACACTTTACGGGTAGGAGTCATGAATACAGTTAAAGGCCAACCGGACTCACCGGTAATGCTTGATACAGCCAACTGGAGTTTTTTATCCAAATCAGGCATTTCATCAACATCTATTTTAATAGGTATAAAATGATCATTGATGTAATTAGCAATATCCTCATTATCATAGGATTCCTTATCCATAACATGGCACCAGTGACACCAGCATGCACCATCGTCAATTAAAATAACCTTGTTTTGTTTTTTAGCTAATTCGAAAGGTTTTTCAGACCAAGTATACCAATTAACAGGGCTATTGGAAGCTTCTTTAAGAAATGCGCTAAGTTCACTAGATAATGTATTAGGGTTGCGATTATTTTTATCCATATCAACCATACAATCTAAAGTTAATCATCTATTTAATGCTTAAACTTTATGCACTTAACTATGGCAGAAATAAACCATCAAACCAATTTTAGACAATATTTTTATTTCCTTCTATTCAGATTTTGTTTTTTCTTTTATGCTTTATCATTATGTTAGTAGTAAAATAACACCAACATATTTTAATGATTGAATATCTATATCCAAAAAAAAATAAGTTAATTTTTAACGGTTTATTTCTCTGGTATGTAACTCTTCAAATATAGTAAATAAACCCTATAAAGGATATTTCAAAAATATCACGAAATCAACACATAATAGACAATATTAACTGAAGAATCTATTTTTAATATGAGGCTTGTTGAATATCATCCAATAACAAAGTTTTTTTAGTAAATACAAATTTTATGATTTAAGTATTTTATCAAATACATCTATGAATTCATTGTATGCTTCGGATGTGAACAATACAAACCTTATATTTTCAATTTTTCCTGGATTCTCATTTATAAAATTTTTTACTGCATATAATGCTATCGAAGCAGCCTCTCTCATCGGATACCCATAGGCACCAGTGCTTATGGCCGGGAAGGCTATAGATTTTATTCTTTTATCCATAGCAAGTTTTAATGAATTTTTATAACAGTTGATTAAATCCTCTTTTTCATTGTATTTTCCTCCCTTCCAAATGGGGCCGACAGTATGCATTACATATCTTGCTTTTAAATTCCCACCAGAAGTGATTACTACCTTACCGGTAGGCAACCCATCTGGATATTTATCTTTTCGTATCTGCATGCACTCTTCATCAATTTTTTTACCCCCTTTTGTATGAATCGCACCATCAACTCCACCTCCCCCCATCAAACTTGAGTTGGCAGCATTTACCAAAACATCACAATCTTCTTCGGTAATATCTCCTTTTTTAATAATTATTTTAGTTCCTAAAATAACTGCTTCCATAATATATAATTAGATGCGTAGAATAAATCTTTTACTGTGATTTCAGTCAATCAAAAAATAAATCAACAGATTCCTTTTTTTAACGTATATAACTAACAAAATTTAGAAATAGGTTATTATTTAGCTATACTGGTTAGGACCACCTTTATTAAAGTCTTTTTTCATATTCTTGGATAAGTAGTACGAATAGGCTTCTTCTGAATCCTTTATTATCTGTTCATAAAGAACAAGTTCAGTAGATTTAATTTTTCCTTCTTTGTAGTTATTGTAAAAATTAAGGTACCAGTTCAACAATGAAGGTGTGCCTATTTCCTTTATTATATTTACCAAGTCCTGTGTTGTTAATTGTTGATGTTCATTTGTTTCACTATGCCTGTAACCAAGTTCAAAATATGCCTCTTTGGTTATCCTTTTTATATCTGCCTGTGAATACCATTCTGTAAGTTCTGCCAACAAGTCATAATCTATATTTTTGTCTTTTAAATCTTTAGTGTAATACATAAAAGTATTTTTACGTTCTTCTTTGTTTGGTTTAGGTACATATTCAATATCTGACAATCTACCACTTCTTATTATTGCCGGATCAAGGTCCCAGGGAGTGTTAGTAGAACCTATTACGTACAGTTGATCTTTTGTAGTATTTATCCCGTCAAGTTCTGCTAAAAGCTGGTCCACTGTGCGTATAGAAGAATTATCATTCTCCCTCGAAAACATACGGTTCATGGCAAGGCTTTCAAGTTCATCAAGAAACAATATGCATGGATTGGCATTTCTTGCTGTTTCGAAAATTTTGTGTATGTTTTTTTCAGTGTTTCCAGTATACATATCAACAATCTTGCTCAAACTGACAAAAATCATCTTTATTTTTAATTCCCCTGCCAAGGCCTGGACAATATATGATTTACCTACACCTGGTGGTCCTACCAAAATCAATCCAACTTTAAAATCTATTGGATATTCATTACGATATAGCAAAGGGTTCTTGATAGGTAGTATAATATGTTTGTACATGTACTTTTTAAGTTTCTCCATACCAACAACGTCATTGAAGGTTTTATCCGAAATATAAAATGGAATGTTTGTTAGCTGCCCCTCTGAAGAATTAATCTCTCCAGTGAAACCTGTTTTGTCTTTAATAACCTCCTCATTCACAGATATGTCGTTATGTTCAGAATTTTTATTTTCTATAATGTTTTTCAAATCATTTATGTAATTGTCTGGGGGAGCAGATTTATGCTTTTTTGATATGTTTTTCTCTATTTCCATTAATGAGATTCTGTTCAGCCTTTCCTTGGCATTAGAAGAGTTAGGGTTAATGGAAAGCGCTTTTAAGATATACTTTTTGGCACTTTTTAAATTATTCTGGTTTTCTTTTATATCACTCAACACTATATACGTATCTTCATGTTTAATCCCTTTTTTGTTTTCCAATTTTATAACTGTCGTTATATCCTTTTCTGCAAGATGGTATTCGTTAATCAATAAAAAGGTCAATCCCCTGTTGAAATAAGCATCTGTGTAGTGTGGGTTAACAAAAATAGCGAAATTATAATACCGTATAGCCGCAAAGTAATCCTTTGATTCAAAGATTTTGTTACCGTTTCTCCAATAATCTTTAGAAATCTTTTCCATATCCTCCTCTGAAAATTTGGTATGGTTATTTATGTAATCAATAAATTTCTTCTCCTCTTCCATTTCTATACTGTTAAGCTTTTCAGAAAATAATGTTAATCTCTCTTTGTATACATCTAAATAATCAGGTTTTATAGCTAATGCAATAGCATAATTTTTTAAAGCTTCTTGAACATTACCTTTTTCATACAAACGTTTTCCAATTTTGTAAAAAGTTTCAGCGCTGGGCGTAGAATCCTCTATCATCTTTCCACCTCAAAACAATTAATCAATAGATAAGTGGCAAACACATATAAATAAATTTTTAATCCACGGTGTAATATATAATGGAGTGCATTAATAATGCATCAAAAACGAATCATTACAATAGCAAAAAATAATACATATTTAGTAATAATGGGAAACGATACTTAGAAAGGTGTTTGGATGAACAGCTATGTAGAATATGAAATCAGCAAAATGAATGATCAGGCTCTTATTGAATTATCAAGGAATCTGAATTTAGGATTAAGCCTGAAAGAGATGAAACTCATCAAAAAATATTATACCAAAGAAAAAAAAACTTCTACTGATGTAGAATTACAGGTAATAGCACAAGAATGGAGTGAACATTGCAGTTATAAAAGTTCAAAAGTACATCTAAAAAAATATATTTTCCCTGTTAACTTTGACAATGTAGTTTACAAAGGTGATGCTGGAGTACTAAAATTTGATAAAGATCATTATTATGCTATAAGGATCGAGTCTCATAATCACCCTTCTAACGTAGAACCATACGGTGGTGCAGCAACTGGTATAGGTGGAATAATAAGAGATGTACTTTCAGTTGGTGCCAAACCCATTGCATTGGTAGATCCTCTCTTTTTTCCACCTGTAAAACTGGATAAAAAAGAAATTCCTGATGGCACTATTAATCCTAGGTTACTTGTGAGTGGTGTTATTGCTGGAATCCGTGATTACGGAAATAGGGTAGGAATACCCACTATAGCTGGGTCAATATCTTTTGACAAGGGATATATTGGTAACGCATTGGTAAATGTGGGGTGCGTCGGATTTTTAAGCAAAAAAGAACTTATAAAAAACAATGGTAATAACGGGGATTTGCTTATATTGTTAGGTGGATTGACAGGGAGAGATGGTATACATGGAGTGTCTTTTGCTTCTGTATCTTTGTACGAAAAATCAACAACTGAAAGCAGAAGTGCAGTTCAGGTAGGTGATCCAATTACCAAAGAACCTCTGATAAGGGCAATTAGAGAACTTGCTAAAAATAATTTGATTAGTGGAATGAAAGACCTTGGCGGTGGTGGTTTATCTACAGCCGCTTCTGAATTTGCTTTCAATAGCAACTGTGGAATGAAAATTGACTTAACAAAAGTTCCATTAAAAGAAAGTGATATGCTACCATGGGAAATTTTTATATCTGAGTCCCAGGAAAGGATGCTGATATCGATAAAAAAAAGAAATCTGAAAAAAGTTAAGGATATTATTGAAACCTACGGTGTCAGGTATACAGTAATAGGTGAATTTACTAAAGATAAGAATGCAGTGGCCCTCTATAAAGGTGATATTGTATTTAATCTGAAATCTGAATTTTTACTAAATCCTCCACTTTACAAAAGACCAATAAAAAAAAGGAATAAGGTGAAAATGGAAGAACATATTAAGAGACTAAATTTAGAAGGATTGATTGAAAGTATAATCTCTGACCCCAATGTAAAGAGCAAGGAACAGGTTATAAGGCAATATGATCATGAAGTCCAAGGAATATCTGTCCTGAAGCCATTAAGTGGATATCCTAACAAAGAAGGGGTACAAGATGCAAGTGTACTAAAACCAAAATGGGATTCATGGAGAGGCCTTGCAATTACAGTGGGTTCAGCACATAGGATAGCAAAATATAACCCATATACTGCCGGTAATTATGCTGTTTATGAAGTGATATCCAATCTTGTTTCTATTGGTTCCATGCCAGAAGCAATAACCAATTGCATAAATGCAGGTAACCCGGAAAATCCCTACAACATGTATGATTTTATACAGACTGTAAAGGGAATCAGCGATGTATCAAAAAAATTCAAAATATCTATACCATCTGGTAATGTTAGTTTGTATAATGATTTCAAAGAAAAAAGCATACCCCCTACAGTAGTACTTTTAGGTACTGGTATTGTGGAAGATATACGCAGAATAACAACTACATGCTTTAAAAAAGAGGGAAATCCTTTATATATGGTAGGGAAAATACATTCAGGCTTGGCTGGATCAATAGCAATGGAATATATAGAAGGGCAATCTAACAAGGTACCTATGGTCAGTTTAAATGAATTTTATAATAATGTTAACAAAATGAAAAAAGTCATGAAAAAAGGATATGTATTAGCTGCACATGACATTTCAGACGGTGGAGCCATTGCAACCTTAACCGAAATGGCAATATGTTCACAGAAAGGGTTTGAATTGAACAATTTATTGGAGGTTTATGACCTTATATCAGAAAGTCCTGGAAGATGGATTGTAGAAGTAAACCCTGAAACTGAACAAGAATTTAAAAACATCATGAAAAGCGATGCAATAAAAATAGGTAAAGTTGATAAGAAATATACTGCTACATTCAACGAAAAAACAATAAAAAACATCTCTGAATTAGATATGATGTGGAGAGAAGATGTATACTAACTGTAAATATATGGGTAGTGCATATACCAACAAAACATTAATATTCACTTGCCTAAATCCAGATTTGAAAAAATTTTATCAATCAAATCCTCTGGCAAAATCTTTTTATCTTTTAACAAAGTGATGATTGGAATATCTTTTTCAAGACTCTCTTTAACAATTTCTGCTGTTTTTTCATACCCTATATAAGGATTGAGCACCAAAGCAACTCCCGGTGATCTGTATAAAACTTCTTTTACATGCTTTTCGTTGACCACAATCCCATTTAAAGCTTTATCTATCAATATATTAATGCTTGTTTCCAAAGTTTTAAAAGATTCCATAATTGAATGATATATAATCGGTGTAAAAATGTTTATTTCCATCTCGCCATTGCTAGCTGCATAATCTACAATAAAAGCCATACCCTTAATATAGAAAGCAGCCATTGTTATCGCTTCCGGTATACTGGGATTGACTTTACCAGGCATGATAGAAGACCCAGGTTGCACAGCTGGCAATGTAATGTCATAAAAACCACCGGCTGGTCCAGATGACATTAGTCTTAGGTCGCGTGAAATTTTAATGAGCGTATTGCTAAAACTAGAAAACCATTCAGCAAGATGGTTAAAATCGGTAGGAAACATTTCTTCACTAACAAAGTCAGGGGGCATTGAATAAACTTCTTTGTATTCTTCATTAAGATATTGGTATACTTTTTGTAAAATCTCTCTGGGGATATTTACACCAGTTCCTACAGCACTTCCACCAAAGTTAAGAATTTTTAGTTTTTCCATTATATATTCAAGGTCTTTTTTATGTTTCTTTATATCTGTTGAATACGCTCTGAACTCTAACCCAAATGTTATCGGGGAGGCATCCTGGAGATGAGTCCTACCTATTTTTACTGTTTTTTCATATTTGGTAGAAAGTACATTCAATGCATAAATTAAGTTATCTACCAAAGGTATTAAGGATTTTATTTCTTCTACGAAGGTTATTTTCATGGCTCCTGGAAATACATCATTGCTACTCTGCCCAATATTTACATGGTTATGGGGGCTGATGTAATGATATTCCCCGTAATTATATCCTGATATTTTTAATGCTTTATTTGCAATGACCTCATTAGTATTCATATTGGTAGATGTTCCTGCACCAGCTTGTATAAAAGATACTACGAATTCATTTTCTGGAAAATTTTCTAGAAGAGTATCACATGCCTTTATAATCGATTGTGCAATTTTTCGGTCTATTTTATTAAAATCATTGAAGGCTTTTACATACGCCTTTTTAACTGTGATGATGTGCTTAATAATTTTTTTATCCATGGCAATATGGTATGGGAAATTTAAAAAAGCACGAGCAGATTCTGGCCCATACAAAGAGCCGTCTGGAACATCTACATAACCAAGAGAATCTCTATCTTTTCTCATATGATAATATTACCTCCTGTACAATATAAAGAGTTTCAATGAATTATCCAAAAATCAGTTTTTATTGCCCTTATCTTTATCCTCTTTATTATCAACCTTTGATTCAGAATCTTTGGATGGTTCATCTTCAAATTTGGAATGGCATTTCCAGCATTCTTTGTCATTTTCTCCGACAATAGCACCACAGTTAGAACATGTTAAATTAATATTCTTAGCCTTTGTCCCTTCTTTATAATCACCCAACTTCTCTATCTTTTTCTCAGTCTCTCTCTTTTTCTTAATCAATGTACGTCTCTCCCTAAACAAAAAGATCATTCCTAATATAAGTGCTGTTACTACACCAGCATAGAGGAAAGTTACTATCATTATGGATAAGAAGATATATGGATAAAGGCTCAACATACTCTGTACCAAAAATGGGCCTTCATTCATTACCACATTCCCACTGCTATCAACATCATCTACCCATTTATGTGTAATATTTTTTGTAGTACTATTTGTGAAATTCTCTTCAACAGAAAAGGTATAAAAGAATATGGCGGGAGCACCTGATAAATTTGTTGCAATAAAATAATATTTTTTGTATATAGTACCATATGAAACAAAACTTACATTTGAAACCTTGTACATAATATGCCCAAAAGAAAAAGATTTAGCTGTATTGGTAATATTAATGTAAACGGAGTATGTGTAATTGGTATTGGTTTCATTAACATAGGTGGTGAAATTGAAAACACCGCTCGGCGCATGGAAAGGTGAAACAGAACTATTAACAAACATATTGCTATTGATCGATACTGGAGGTTGGTAAAAACTCAACGTGGCGATATAACTGTTAACAAATATAGATATTACAAAAATAATAATCGCAACAGCAATAATTTTTTTAAGCGATTTCCATTCTAAAATCCCATAAAGAACAGCAATGATGATAAGTGCTCCTACAATTGCCCCCAGTGAATATAAAGCGTCAACACTCAATATAAATACACCTGATAAAACCACGATCCAAAAAGCAATTTTCAATGTATCTTTCAATTTAGATTTGTCAACCATCTTTTTTTTAATACACTTTTAAGTATATATCATTTCTTAACATGCATTATAAAAAATCGAAAAATTTGGCTTAAATTTACCGATAATGTTTAAATGTTACAAAAAATTTAAATGCATAGATGACAATCATTTTTACCACTAATGAGGTGTCAATATGGCTGAGGACAACAATATTTTCGTTGGTGGAAAACCGACGATGAACTATGTATTAGCTGTGGTAACACAGTTTAATAGTGGCTCTATGGAAGTGAAAATTAAAGCACGTGGAGTAGCAATATCTAGGGCAGTTGATGTAGCAGAGGTTGTCAGGAATAGGTTTTTGCAAAACGTCAATGTAAAAAATATCTCAATAAGCACTGAAGCATTAACCAACAAAGAGGGAAAAACCTCTAATGTCTCCTCTATTGAAATAACTCTAGCAAAAATGTAGAAAAGCGTATTTTTATGTTATCAACCCTTTACAAAAATTTATGGATTGTTAGCCAAAATGCAAAAAGGGACATTTTTTACGGTGACATCCTGGTTGAAGGTAATATATTCAAAAAGATAGGTAAAATAAACGAGGATGCTGATACCATTATTGATTGCAAAGGCAATATCGCAATCCCTGGTTTTGTCAACACACATGCACATGTAGCAATGGCGAACATGAAAGGTATTGCAGATGATATGCATTTTGATAAATTCCTGGAAACAACTTTTAAATATGATTCTAACAGAACAGAAGAAGAAGTAGAAGAAAATGCACTTTATGGAATGGCAGAGATGTTATTAAACGGTATAACCACCTTTGCTGATTTATATTACTTTGAAAATTCAATTGTAAAAAGCGCTATAAAAGCAAACATAAGGGTCCACGCAGCATGGGCAGTTTTGGACCAGGAATATACAACACAAAAGGGTAATCCATTAGACAATTGCAGAACGTTTATAGAAAATGTAAAAGAAAATCACAATGACCTTGTCAAGCCTGTAGTAGGGGTTCAAGGAATATACGTTGCCAACGAAGAAACATTGCATAAGGCAAGAGAACTGGCAAACAAATACAATACATATATACACATGCATTTATCTGAAACTAGAAAAGAAGTTACGGATTGCATATTTAAGAATGGCAAAAGGCCTGTTGAATGGCTTGATGAAATTGGATTTTTAGATGAGAATACACTAGCAGCACATTCTGTATGGCTAACTGATAAAGAACTTCGGATATACTCCCAAAGGAAGGTTAAAGTTAGCCACTGCCCGAGTTCCAATATGAAGCTTGCTGTCGGTGGAATAGCAACAGTTCCTGAAATGATTCATGATAATATCGTAGTTTCTTTGGGCACAGATAGCGTAGTATCCAATAATTCCCTCAGCATGTTATGGGAAATGAAACTTGCCTCATTATTGCATAAATTATCGAAGTGGGATGCAACTGTAGTTTCTGCACAAACCTCGTTTGATATGGCTACAATAAACGGTGCGAAAGCTCTGAAAATGGACCATGAGATAGGTTCAATAGAAGAAGGCAGGAAGGCAGATTTTATAATTCTAGATAAAACCAACATTGCCTTTTATCCATTCTCTAAAGATAGAATCGTTTCTTCAATTGTTTATTCTGCTGATAGATCAGCAATAAAAGATGTAATAGTCAATGGCAAACCTTCTGTTAAGGAAGGAAGGATTGTATCGTTCAATTCTCCTTTTACTTGATCTTTTTTAACATCTCTATAATTTTATCCTCCATTATTTCCATCTGACCTAAAAAGTAATCTAATTTTTCTCCCTCTAGAAAGCCGTTCCATAAAGAAATATCTGCTCCTTCATAATCAATATACCCGGAAATATATGGTGAATTCCAGGGGTATCTGTTTAGATATTTCATATCTTTAATGTCTGTATATATGGTTTCACCGGATTTCCTTATGGATAGAGGGAATTTGTTATCAGAATCAAAATATAGTCCTATTTTTATGTTTCCTTTATCTTTATTTCTTATGGTTAAATTGATTTTTTTTCCTCTATATCTTAAGGGTGAAACAACAATTTTTTTATTTTCATCCTCAATTATAATCTTTGCTTTTTTACTTGATACGATATACGGCTGGTCTAAAGCAACGAAAAATGCAAAATTTTGGGCATTGAAATGGCTTGTTTTGTATAAATTCTCTATTATTATCTCTGTTCCATGCCCGTTAAAATCATCAATAATTTCAGGTATAGATGATTCTAAATTTTTTGCATACCAAGTCATACCCCATGTATGAGATAATTTATTATTCTCTTTTAATGACCTTGTCTTTATGGATAGCTTATTTCCAATAGATAAAAACGCAAGCAAACCAATACCAAACAAATGCTTATCCTTTACACTATTCCTAAATGTGCCAACATTGTTTATTATGTTAATTAAATCTGGTTCCCCTTTTTTATTCAATGGAAATCCGTATCCATCGTCCTTTACAACTATTTTGTTTGTTATTGATACAGTAATGTTTTTGGCATTGGAAAAATAACTGTTTTTAATATATTCACACAAACTAACTTCTGGATTGGTTATACATTTGGATATATAAAAAATAAAGTTCTTGTCCTTTCCTATAGGCATCATAAAGATCATAGAAAGTAATGCCTAGAAAATTTAAATAATGTACTATGGGTATACCTATCGATGAACGAAAAAAAAAGGGTAATTATTGGAGTTACAGGTGCATCTGGTTCTATATATGCATATAAATTATTAAGCACACTCAAGGATAGGGTTGAAACTGATCTCATAATATCAGAAACAGCTAGAATCGTTATTAAAGAAGAAATGGGTGTATCATATAAGCAATTCTATTCCTTAGCTTCTAAACATTATGAAGACAACCAGCTCAATGTGCCGATAGCATCGGGGAGCAACAAAATAGATACAATGATTATTGTACCTGCCTCGATGTCTACAATATCCAAAATATCTGTAGGAATAGAAGATACATTGATAACGAGGGCTGCTGCTGTTTGCATAAAAGAAAATAAAAAATTGGTTATAGTGCCAAGAGAAACACCTGTAAGTGCAATACATCTCGATAATATGTCAAGGTTAGCTTATCTAGGAGTTAAAATTTTATTAGCATCTCCACCCTTTTATACACAACCCAAAACAATTGAAGATATGGTGAATTACATAGTGGGGAAAATTCTTGACTCAATTGGAGTTGAACACAATTTATATAAACCTTACAAAGTAGGGATATCTAAAAGTTCATCAAATAAAGAATAGAAATGCACGAAATGCCAATAATCGTTAAATAATTGAAACTAAATGATATGAAGTATAGAGCAAGGGGCTGTGGGGTAGCTTGGTCCATCCTTCTACCTTGGGGTGGTAGAGACTCCGATTCAAATTCGGACAGCCCCACTTTAAAAGATTTTTTTGTATACCAAAATATATCAATTATCAATAAACGTCAGATACCTCAAATTAAGGTCGGAATTTTACTGCTTCCCCCGAATACCTAACTTTTCTATAAAAATAAGATTTTATTAAATTTTATAAATCTTGCTTTTGGTTTGTAGTTGTATTTAAATGTTTCTTGGTACTTACCACTGAAAAAAAAACTAAATGGTACATTTGAAAGGTATATATATATAAATGGAATAAATAAAGTTACATAGGTGAAGTATGTACTTCAAAAATGAAAAAACAAAAATAATTTTTGCACTTATAGGTGTGAGCGTTCTTTTATTTTCTACGGGGTTTATGATAATTTTTCCACAACTGGGTGTACTCATAAATCCAATAAACCACAATAGTAGTGGTAATTATACAAGCCACGGTACAAAAACAAAAATAACTTCTGCTGCAAATGCACCTTATTTCCCTTCGTCCATAACTCATTTTGTGATATTGTACAGGGAAAATCATGTTTTTGACGATTATCTAGGAGATCTAGCAAACCCTCTGCCAGGTACATGGGAAGCTAAAAACAAAGCATCATATCCAAATGCAAATGCTGTAGTTGAATCTACCAATCACATTGCAGATGTTCCTTACTTACATATGCTAGCATGGAATTACACAGTATTCGATAATTATTTTACAGGAACACCACCTGCTTCCGGTCCAAATCACTGGTATTTATTTGCAGCGGCCATAAGAGGATATGCAACTACTGGTGGTTACACAGGAGTTCCAGGAAGTGGTGATTTAAACAAAGCACATGTTACAGGTGAGACCGGTGATTATCCCTCAACGGGGACAGTATTTGATAGATACTTAAACAACAGCATTCCGTGGGTAGAAGTAGGGGATATATACTGGATATTAAATAAAGGGCAAGCCTTTACAGCAGATTCAATGCCATCTTCATCAAGTTCATTGGGATGGATGCCTGTTGATAGGCCTGGTACTAACATACCAGAAGAAATAGATTATAGCAATTACACAAATAATAGCCAAAGTGTACCTGATGAAGTAGCGGCTGGTAATTATATAAATTATGTGCAAACGTATGGATTGCCAGTATGGTCATACGTAGAGCTTTTCAATGATCACCAGGGTCAAACAGATACGTTAACAGGTGTAACATATCCATCAACAATAGCCATTAACGATGCACAAACGTACAGGATAGTGCAATACCTTGAGCATTCCCAATATGCAAACAACACAATGATTGTTGTTACAGAAGATGATACCTCTGGTGGAGCAAACGGCCATGACCATGTAAGCAATTCTTACAGGGTTCCGTTAGTTGTTATTGCACCTGCTTCTGTAGAAAAGCACAATTATCTTGTTCAAGAGAATTACAACACAACAAATGTAATAGCAGCAGCAGAAAGGGTAATTGCCAATGTTTATCCAAACGTAATGAACTGGTCTGCAATAGGAACCGGGCAATCCGGCGGAAGCAGTCTTTTCCCTATGAATGCCAACGATTCTTATGCCTTAGAAAATCCATTGGAAGCTATATGGAAACAACCAAGCAACACAACCATGACATCAACCATTATAGCAAAACCAACATCGGGCAATGTTCCATTGAACGTATCTTTCAGTGCACAGGTAAGTGGAGGCAACGCTCCTTACACATACACATGGTCGTTTGGAGATGGTAATTCTGGAACCGGTGTATCTGTTTCGCATGTTTATAATCAAATAGGCAATTATACCGTTACTCTGAAAGTATCCGATAGCAGTGGTAATACTGCAACGAGCAATACTGTAATCAAGGTTATTCCAAATAGTGTAGCTTTAAACGTATCTATAAATGCAACGCCAATGAGCGGTAATGCTCCTTTAAACGTATCATTTATGTCAACAGTAAGGGGCGGTAATGCTCCCTATTCTTATTCATGGTCATTTGGAGATGGGGCTCAGGGTACAACTGCAAATGTTAATCATATTTTCACAAACAGTGGAACTTACAACACTGTATTGACGGTAACGGATTCAAGTGGAAACAAAGCATCATCAAATGTAACTATATCTGTCACAGGAAATAGCAGCAATGTAACACCCTTGTTAGTTAAGGCAAGTGCCAATGTAACAAGTGGAACCATTCCATTAAATGTACAATTTTATGGAAATGCAACAGGTGGAATAGCCCCATACAGCTGGAAATGGACCTTCGGGGATGGTGCAACGAGCACTTCTCAAAATCCAACACATCTGTATCCTGTAAGCGGAAACTATACTGTCAACCTTACGGTTACTGACTCCAATGGAAACAGCAGGTCCAGTGTAATTTACATCAATGCTCTAAACCCAAATTCCGCACCAACATACAGCGTAACCTTCAAATCTAACGGATTGCCATCCAATCAATCATTCAGTGTAACATTCAATGGTACAACGCAATCTTCCTCTAACGGTCAAGTCTCCTTTACAGAGCCAAATGGAACATATCAATATACAGTAACTTCTCCCTCCGGGTATAATGCAACACCCTCATCTGGAACAATAACTGTAAACGGGCAGGCAGTATCTACAGCAATCAACTTTACCCAAACCTCAACACCAAGTCCAAGTCCATCTCCAACTTCTCCAGGAGTATATTCCCAGGTAAACGCCACGAGTGCAAACATCCAATACTATGGATTACCAGGGAGTGAAGAGTTCAAGGTAAACACAACAGTGACAGTGAATTATGTTGTATTGTTGTTGGAAGGAACAGGGACAATACAGTTTTCGATAGGTACAACACTGAATGGTACGGATGTAGTAGGGATGACGAATGTCAATGTAAACAGTGCGAATTCAGGGACGTACGTAATGGTAAGCTTTACTGGTGTTACATTGAAAGGAGGAACACACTATTTCCTAAACCTATATGATCCCAACAACACAGGTGTTCAGTGGGGATATACAAGTTCCCCATCAGTATCGCAAGGTGCAGTGCAGGATTATTATTACACAAGCAATGGACTTACACATGATAACCAATTCCCGGACATATATGCAATAGGGTACAGTGGAAGCTCATCCCAGGCACTAGTCCAATCAATACATGCAGCAACCCAAACATATCCAAACATCCCTCATATATACAATGTAATAATAGCAAGCAAATCCTATTCCATTACCATGGTTTCAAAAAACTTTTAATATCTTTTTTAATGATTTGCCATTTGAGATAATACAAAATTTTTATAATGGTATATTTGATATGCATATTATCGATTATCTAAAAGTCTAATTAAACGTTAAATAGAACTAAATAATGTAGTAAATGAGGATTACTATGGAAGATGTTCTAGTTAAATATATACAAAAAGTAGAACTAAAAAACCCTATTATGATTGTAGGATTGCCAGGTGTGGGCAATGTAGGAAAAATTGCGGTGGATTATATTAAAGATGAGCTCAAAGCTGTTAAGTTTGCGGAAATTTACTCTAAATATTTCCCTCCACAAGTACTTATCGATTCTAACAGTGTAATACGCTTAGTTAACAATGAACTCCATTACGTCAAAAGAGATAATGAATCTGATTTGATATTATTGACAGGTGATTATCAAGGGTTGAGCTCTGAAGGTCAATACGAACTATCTGACAGAATATTAAAAATCGCTAAAGAGCATAAAGTTAAAATGATTTATACCCTTGCAGGATATGCCAAAGGATATACAGATGGCAAACCTCTAGTGTGGGGTGCTGTTAATAATAAAGATCTGATAAAAATATTAAAAAAATATAATATCTCTCACGAAAGGGACGAAATAGGGGGAAGCTTAGTAGGTGCAAGTGGGTTATTATTAGGAATAGGTATACAATATGGAATTGATGCAATATGCCTAATGGGTGAAACAAGTGGATACTTTATAGATCCCAAAAGTTCTGAATCATTGATAAAGTCCATTGCAAAAATACTCAATATAAAAATAAAGTATAATAACATGCATAAAAAGGCACATGAAATAGAAAGGATAACACAAAAGTTCCAGGATATGCAGCAGAATCCACAAGACGAAAAAGGTAAAGATGAAAATTTAAACTATTTTGGGTGAAAATAAACTTTTACTATATTTCCAAACTTTGTTTACTTCTTACTTTTATTACCAGAGGGAATTTAACAGCATAACCGCTTAAAAGCGCTTTGCCAACCGTTAAGTTTTGAATAATGTTCTCCATTCCTTCCTCATATCCTTCCATTGAATTGGAAATGGCTTTAAGGTCAAGCGAATTGGTTACCTGCAATGTGATCTGGGTACCACACTGAGACAATATATTCTTATCGATCTTTGCAGGACGTTGTGATACAATACCCAGTCCTAACCCGAATTTTCTTCCTTCTGAAGCGATGGACCTTAAAATTTCGCTAGAATATGCCATCCCCTGTTGGGGGACAAAATTATGGGCTTCCTCTACTATAAAAGCTAAAATTGGATATTTTTTATTTTTCATAGCATCAAAGGTCATGGTTGCTATGCTTTTGACAATGAATTCCTGTAAGCGGGGATCCAATCCTTTCAGAGATATTATTGTAGTCTTTCCCTCTTCTATTATTTTTTCAAAAGGTGTTCCTATCGATGAAAAAAGCCATTTATAAGGATGGCTTATCAGAGAATCCGCTAATTTTTCTGCCTTCACATCCTCTTCTGCTCTCAGTAAATTAGCAAGTTCATCGATATCATAAAGACTATGCTTATGCTTTCTAATTACATCTGAAAGCATGGTTGAATATCCATCTCCTTTCAAATTGGTAAAAGATAAAAGAAAGTCAGGGTCAACCTCCTTTATGGAAAAGTAAATCCCCTCTTCTTTGGAAAAATGTATTATTTTGATATGGGAAGCAAAAGATAATGGCATCACACCAAATTCTTTGTTTATTTTTTCTATGTTGTTTTCATAATTTAAACTATTATATTCGTCGTGTGGATCAATAACCAAGGTGGTAATTTTGTTTTTGATCAATTCTTCCAGTAATACTGCAACAAAATAACTTTTTCCAGAACCGGTTTTAGCTATGACTGAAAAATGCTTATTAAGAATTTTTTGCAATGGTATATTTACCGGTATTTTATATCCGTCTAGAATACCAAGATAGGCATATCCATTCCCAGCCACATTTATTCCCAGAACGTTTTTTATTAATTCATCATCAGCCATATATATCTCTGTTCCTGCTGGAGGAGGTATTTGAGGGTATTCAAATAAACCATCCTTTAAATATCCTACAATTTTTAATGAAGCTTCAGGAGATTCGTCAATGCTAACAGGCAAACCGTTCATCAATTTAATAGCACCTTGCTTTGTTAGTGTAGAATTTCTAGAAATTTCGTTAATATAACATAACACTTCACCATGATTTTCTAAAAAAAATTTTACAAATGTCCTTGTATGTACAGGTTTTTTCAGTGCAACCTTAATATCCTCTCTTTTTACATTTCCAAAAATGATTCCTATCGGTTCATCAAGCATAATGATAAGATACCTATTTATATTAATATAAATTTTCAAAGAAAGAGTATGAAAAAATTTGTATGTTTGTCTGATTGCGGATATTGTTGTACAGAAGGTCCAGAATTGTTTATTTCTGATAAAATGTACGAAGATAAATATATTGAAAAAATCAATGGTAAAACTAATATAAAAACGAAAAAAAAGTGCATTTTTAATAATGATGAAAAAAAATGTGTAATATACGAAAACAGACCAATGCACTGCAGGCTATATCCATTAAGGATCTTTATTTCCGATAATGTTGATTATACTGTAGATTTTTCATGTCCTGGAACCAATTTTGAAAATGAAGAGGATTTACTGGATGAAAATTCCAAAAATATTCTTGTTATTAAAAATGAAATAAATCAAAAGCATGAAGAATATAAACATGATTTTTTATCCATATATACTAAATACAACATAGATAAAATAAAAATGAAAAATGAGGCAGAAAGCAATGCACTTGATTTAATTAAAAATATCAATAGGAAAGGGTTAAATGAATTGATCTATAATAATTCTATTGATCTATTTAGCTCTTTAACGGATGAAGATTCTTTTTTTATTTATGATTATAAATCTAACATCTCCTTCCAACTTAAAAACACTGATTTGCATATATATGGTAAAGGATCAAAAATACTACATCTTGATAGCATAACAGGAAAATCATTAACAGATCAAGCAATGTGCATCTTAAATGAATATGTCAATATATTAAACAAAAGGGAAATGAGCACAGGTATTGCTATGCATATCTGGATGATGAATAAATATAAAGAAAGATTAGAAGAAGTTTACAAAAAAGTTATTGAAGTATCTGTTTTGGATACCCTCTCTATTGCATATGTTTTAACCTCGTTGGAAAATTCCTCAGATATAGATGTACTTCAATTATGGAATGCAATAAGGATACATGAAAGGGTATATTTTACAAAAAAATTTATAGGATATTTACTATAAAGTGCTTTATTTGCATTAAAAAAGTATATACACTACAAAGCTTATCATTGCAAAGAACTCTTTATAGGGGTGTTACATATGGTCCTGCTGAAAGTTAATCATGTATGGTTAAATTATAACCATAATAATGAAAAATTCACAGTTCTAAAAGATATTTCATTTGAAGTGCACGAAAGGGATTTTATGTGTATAGTGGGGCCATCTGGATGTGGTAAAAGCACCTTGTTAAGATGCATAACCGGTCTTACAAAGCCATCTAGTGGTTCAGTACTTTTCAAAGAAACACCGGTGGATCCATCAAATCCACAGATCTCACTGGTATTTCAGAATTTTGCATTGCTGCCCTGGTTAACTGTAGAGCAAAATATTTCATTGCCATTAGAGGCAATGAAATTGCCCAAAGAAGAAATCGAAAAAAGAATAAAAAAATTCATCTCTGTTGTTGGATTGGAAGGGTTTGAAAATGCTTACCCTAAAGAAATATCTGGTGGGATGAAACAGAGGGTGGGAATTGCACGTGCACTGGCAATAAATCCCCTGCTACTATGCATGGATGAACCTTTTTCTTCTTTGGATCCACTAACAGCAGAGAATCTAAGGGAAGAACTGTTAATGCTATGGGAAGATGATTCATTGCCTCCTGATGCAGTGATAATGGTTACTCATAATATAGAGGAAGCGGTGAGTTTAGCTGACAGGATTATCGTTTTTTCACATAGGCCGGCGACATTACTGGCAGAAATCAAGATAGATATGCCACGCCCAAGAAATAAAAAAAGCAGTGAATTTTACAACTATGTAGACAAAATATACAGTCTTATCACTTAGATGTAAATATCTTCAATATATCTGAAAATACTTCATCTTCCTTGTTATCCCCTTTTATTTTGTAAAGCAAACCATTCTTGATGTAATACTCAACCAATGGTTGTGTATTTGCTCTGTACACCTCTATCCTCTTTTTTACAACCTCTTCTTTGTCATCTTCCCTTATATATAAATCATTGCTTCCACAAACAGGACATCTGTTCAATTTTTGGTTGAAAACAGAATGACAAGACCTGCAAGTATATCGGTTAGACAATCGCTTTATTATTTCTTCGTCAGCAACATCAATGTATATAACAAAATCTATCATTATAAAAGATTGAAGAAATTTAGCCTGTTCAATGTTTCTAGGATACCCATCCAAAATAAAATTATCCTTTAAATCCAAAATCCTTTTTTTCACAATACCGTTTATTATATCATCTGGAACAAGCAATCCCTTTTTCATGTATTCATATGCCTTAATTCCCAAATCTGTCTTTTTTTCCACATTCTCCCTTAACATATTCCCTGTCGACAGATGCTCTAAATGCAATGATTTGCTCAGCTTCAATGCCTGTGTACCTTTACCTGCCCCTGGTGGACCTAGAAGTATTATTTTCATTTATACCACATATAGGCTTATCAATTACCTTAATCTCTTTGCCTGTGAAATTTACAATAAGAATATGGTTTATAAAATTTTTTATAAAATAAGTGTATGCTGTATAAATATGTTCCATCGACTTTCAATAAATAGGATTATTAGCTAACAAAAAATTGAAGAATATGGGCAAATCCATTTTATCTATATCCCCTCAACATTAATGGGCAGAGTTCTCTTTATATGATTTATTAATTGTATAACTTCTTTTAATTTTGTGGCAATCAATTATTCTAGCTCTTCCCTGATAGAGTTATGAAATTTGGAACCTCTCTTACACCTAGCACATTTTAAATAAGATATTACATATATCTGAAGGATCACCAAAATCTTCACTATTAAACCATTCAAATATTTCCTTATCCTATCCTCGATAACATTATTATCTATGAATTCCATTATTATTAAAATGTGTTTGGTTCCATATCTCAAATTAGATTTTAGTTAATAAATATATGATATAAGTCATACATTTTTATGAAAAATGGGACACCCTATCATAATATACTGGGTTATTGTGAATACAGGTCTTATATTCTTCATTTTTAGATAATACTCATCCCTATGTCCATAATGTCATCTAGGAAAAGTTCAGGGTATAAGTAAGATTATCCTGTATTATATGTCACTCAGAAAAATGGGTGTGAATACATCATATAGAATATGATGGTCTTCCATATACTGAATAGATTCTATTCAGTAAAATTATTAAAAATAAGAACATTGAATAATAAAAATTATAAGATTGATACTAAAACGAATGTTACATAGGAAAAAATAAATGCTAAAATAAGTTGCACAGCAACGCTGACGAGTGTTAGGATCAATCCAACCCTCCTAGTCATTGCCGTCAAGGTAGCTATACAAGATGAGTAGAATGCAAGAAAAACCATCAAGGCCAAAGCAGAGGCGACACTCAATGATTTAAGCAGTGCAACACCTCCGAACTCTGCGAGTATTCCAATTACAAC
>JBMFVL010000021.1:0-22058 GCA_049966015.1 Thermoplasmata archaeon
ATTGCATAGTAGATTATTAATGTTACGCTTTCATCCCCTTGCCAAGTCAAGGGGTCTTCCCGCTCACGTTAGATAAAAACTTTTCAAAAAATTTTATCAATTACATCCTCTTGAACAATCTTGTTTTCACTTATGATTGAATTTTCAATTTTAACGTTATCTTCTATCTTAACGTAATTCATAAGAATGCTGTTCTTTATATTCACGTTATCACCTATCTGCACGTGATTCGAAATGGAAACGTATGGCCCTATATCACAGTTATTTCCTATCTGCAAATCGTTGCCTTTCACCACAGTGTTTTTGATATCACCGTTTTCAGAAAGCAATTTACTCTTAATGACCAGTTTGTTGGCTTCTAAAAACCGTGGTAACGTACCTGCATCGATCCAGAAACCATCAAAAGAAAAGCCATAAACATTACCTTCTTTAACAATTACGGGAAAAACCTCCCTTTCGATGCTCACAACCTCTTTATCAGGTAAATATTCCAACACCTCTGGACTAAAAATGTATATTCCCGCATTGATAAAAGATTCTTCCATTTTATCTGGCTTTTCCACAAAATCTGTGATTTTATAATCCTCTGTTACACTGACTTTACCGAAAGAGGTGGGGTCATCTACCCTCCACAAAGCAATGGTTGCCAGTGCCTTTTTCTTTATATGGTATTTTACCATTTCATCCACATTCAAGGAGGATATGACGTCTCCATTAAAAACAACAAAATCCTCTGTTAGCTTATCCTTGATATGCCTTAAAGCACCGCCCGTTCCAAGTGGCTTATCCTCCCTGACAATATTATATGCATATTTCTTAGGATGTTGAGAAAAATAATTTTCTATTTTATGAGAAAGGTGATGAACTGTAAAATAAACATTCTCAACACTACCCGGTATCTTTTCAAGGACGTATTCAATCATAGGTATATTGGCAATGGGCATAAGCGGTTTAGGGCATGTATCTGTAGAAGGCATCAGCCTGGTACCTCTGCCCCCTGCCAGTATAACAGCACTTTTTATCATGGTAAAACATCCATGGCATTACAATGCGCTTATACTAACTATGTTGTTACCCCTGATTATAACAGTACCAATTCTTTTCCTGGTTTTATCAGCCAGTTCTTCTTCTGTCTCATCCATAACAAGGTTCATAAATTCATCGAACCCTGACAATTTTCCTGTAAGTACCCTACCATCCTTAAGTACCAAAGACACCTGCTTGTCCAGCGATTTTTCCAATAACGAAATAGGCAACAAAACCATGTATATCCCCACAATACTTTAAATGCATTACATAATTAACAGTATATCTATTTTTCTATAAATTGTAGCATAAACATTTTAAATTCAGTATTGATATAAGGTAAAGGGGCATTCAAAAAAGTTATATGCAAGTGCGTATATTGAAGGTATCTAAACATGATAATAAGACAACCGATAGTAAGTGTTTTAGGTCATGTAGATCATGGAAAGACTACATTGCTTGATAAAATCAGGAACACTGGTATTGCTGCAAAGGAACCTGGAGGTATTACCCAGCAAATAGGTGCTACTGAAATAAGTGTAGATGTAATTGTATCCATGTGCAAAAATTTAATTAAAAAAGAAAACATATCCATCCCTGGTTTTTTGTTTATAGATACACCCGGGCACAAAGCTTTTTCTAATTTAAGGCATCGTGGTGGATCCCTTGCGGATATAGTTATCCTGGTTATCGATATAACCTCTGGTATACAGCCTCAAACCATTGAGTCAATTGAAATTTTAAAGACGTACAAAACCCCTTTTGTAATTGTAGCCAACAAAATTGATACGATCTCTGGGTGGGTAAGTGTTCCCTATGGGTCGTTCCTTTTGAATATGAAAAATCAGCTGGAGTCCCCTCTGGAATCTCTGGATACCAGGATATATGAGCTTATAGAGCAGTTATCCAACATAGGGGTAAATGCAGATAGATTCGATAGAATCTCTGATTTTTCGTCTAGCTTTGCCATCATACCCACATCTGCAAAAACTGGAGAAGGTATCCCTGATTTGCTCACAGTTCTTGTAGGGCTATCCCAAAAATACCTGAAGAAAGACCTCATTATTGACCAAAACAAAAACGGTGAAGCGGCAATAATTGAAGTGTCTGAAGACCAGAAAACAGGAAAATGGATGGATATAATATTGTACAACGGTATACTATCTGTTGGAAATACTGTTATCGTATCTAAAAAAGAAGGATATTACCAGAGTACAGTTAAAAGTATAATGAAGAATGTGCAGCACGGTAAAAATCAGTCCATTAAACCGGTAAAGCAGGTTTCGGCTGCAGCAGGTGTCCGTGTAGTATTGAATGAAATGGATGAAATCGTACCTGGAGGATATATGCTTATCCTGCATGAAAAAATAAATGATGATTCCATATACAAAAAATTTGAAGAGGTTACCAAGGTCAATATTACCAGAGATAAGGAAGGTATTTTAATAAAAACTGATAGTATAGGTGCATTAGAAGCACTGGCAATAGAATGCAGAGAGGCCAATATCAACATAAGCAACGCTGAAATAGGTGAAGTTACTAAATCGAATGTCGTGAATATTTCCCAGATGAAAAAAATTGAACACAGATGCATTTTGGCTTTCAAGGTTGGGATATCTTCCGATGCACAGGAAGAAGCAAGAAAACGTTATGTAAAAATAATCCAGGGGAACATCATTTACGACCTTCTAAAAAAATATTCTGAATGGACAGCAATATCCTTCAAAGAAATGGAAGAGGCAGTAAGAAAGCAATGTAACAATCCTGTCATTATACAGGTTCTGCCCAATTTTATATACAGGAAATCCAAGCCGGCTATAGTAGGAATCAAGGTTGTCAAAGGAACCCTATACAAAAATACTCCTTTATTAACTGAAAATGGCGAGCCTATAGGTAAAATAGAAAGTTTACAGAAAGAAAAAGAAAGCCTAGATATGGCAAAAGAAGGCAGTGAAATCGCAGTAGCAATAAGCGATGCAGTATTCAACAAAAACCTGTTTGAAAATGATTTTTATTATACCAACATGTCTTTAACAGATATCAAAACACTCAGGGAAGCCAAGGTCCTCAGCAATGATGAAGAAGAAATAATCAGAAAGATAATTTCAATAAAAAGAAAAAAAGACAGGTTCTGGGGTGAATTCTAATGCTGGTTATTGTAGTATTGATATACATCGCATCCTTCCTTCTGCTATATTTTATTCCTGGTTTTTCTGTTACAATGGCTGTATTCGGTAGTGTTGATAACATAAGCCCTTCCAACGCATTCATATATCTCATTTTATTGAGCTTTGCGACGAGCATAGGTATTGATATTCTATTAGGAACGTTTTTTTCATCTATATGGCTGATTTTGCCAGGTTATTATCTGTTTACGAGTTCATATATCATTGGTTCTATTGCTTTAATAATCATGATCTCCTCTATAGTCTGGGTATTTACAAGAAATAGCCATGGTAAAGGCTTTTCTATTGATACAGAACCGGAGTTCTGGGAAATTGAGAAACTTAGGAAGGAATACGATGAAGTTCAAGATATTAATAAAAAACTGGAAATAAAAGAAGAAATATCTGAAAAAATAAAAAAATTGGAAAAAAAATTGTATTGAGTTTATTTATAGACAAAAAATCCTCTTCCACTTTTACGCCCGAGGTAATGGGCATTAACCATTTTTTTAAGAAGTGGAGCGGGCCTATATTTAGGATCGTTATACTCTTTATAAAGCACATCCATGACATCCAGTACAATGTCTATGCCGATCATATCTGCAAGCTCTAACGGACCCATAGGCATACCCGCACCTGTTTTCATCGCGGTATCGATATCCTTTGCAGTAGCCACATTTTCATCCAGGGCGAAAACCGCTTCGTTGATCATGGGTATAAGCAATCTATTTACAAGGAAACCAGGTACTTCCTTTACTTTTACAGGTACCATAGAAGTTCTGTGGTTTTTTAAAGAGCCTATAAAATCAAAAATGAGCTTTTCTATCTCCGGGTTTGTTTGCAGTGAAGGCACTATTTCAACCAGTGGTAATGTATATGGTGGATTGAAGAAATGGGTAATGATCATGCGTGAAGGATTTTTAAGGGTTGAGGCCAGTGCAGTTATTGAAATGGAGGATGTGTTTGAGGATATTATTGCGTTTTCATTGAGTACTTTTTCAACTCCGAGCAATACCTCTTTTTTCAACTCAATCTTTTCAGGTACGGCTTCTATTACCAGGTCACATGAGGATAGATCATCCATTACCAAAGTGGGATGAATCCTCCTTAAAACAGCTTCCTTCTCAGAATCCCCGAAATTTGATTTAATGTTGGCTTTCAATCTATTTTGGATATCCTCTGTTACATCAATTCCCAATTTCTTCATGTGTTCTATTTCTTTAGGCAATAATGACTGGTTATACTTCACAAGACTATCCAAAACCTTTTTTATGTTGTTCATACCATTGTCTATAAACCTCTGTTCCACATCTTTAAGAACAACCTCAATACCGTTATATGCCATAACCTCTGCTATGGCTGAACCCATTGTACCAGCTCCCAGAACCCCTACTTTCTTTATCATCTTTAAACACCTAATAGTAAAATAAAAGGCATCAATAAAATCATTTCTATACGTTTTAAAACAAAATCATAATGTAAAAGAATTGTGGTAGATTACTGCAATACTACCAATCTAAAAAGGAGCAATTTCCTCAATCAACTCTACATGCGCAAGGAGCATTCTCCTACAGCAGTATCTCTTTATCCCCAGATGGTCCATAGCCTCTTTTTCAGACTCACCATTAGCTACCCTGCGAACGAATTCCTCATAAGAAGAACCGATAACTTTTCCGCATGAATAACATCTTACAGGTATAATCATTGCATCACCTATACGATTTCTGCCTCTTTGCAGTAGCTCCTCTACCATTGGGTTGCTTGGGTAATTTCCTTCTTATATCATTGACCAGCAAATACCTGTTGTATACCTTTATTTTATCCTCGATTTCCTTGTCGTTTAGAAATTCAATAACCCCTCTGGAAATAGCAGTTCTTATTGCAGAGGCCTGACCGCTAACACCTCCGCCCTTTACTGTTACGTATATATCCATCATCGCCCTTTTGTTCCCAATAAGCATTAGAGGCTCCATGATCTTTTCCCTGGATATAAGTGGCTGATATATCTCAAGAGGCACGTGATTTACATATACCCTACCCTTTCCTTCCTTAATAACTACCCTTGCAGTAGCTTCTTTTCTTTTACCACTTGCATTAACTATGCGCACTTAAAATCACCTTGTTTTATTATCAATAACATTAAAACTGGACCCTAAATGTCTGGATATATCCCCGACATAAACATACCTGTAGGGTTTATCCTTCTCCTCCGGAGGCTTTAGTATACTATCCTTTGGATTAAAATTATTGGTTCCGACATACACCTTCAATCTCTTAAAGGCTTCCTTACCATGGGGCTTGTCATATGCGAGCATACCACGGATTGCACGCCTCACGATTCTATCCGGAGATCGGGGATAGAAAGGACCTTTTCTCCTTCCACCTTGCTGAAATTTGTGGGTGTATTCATCAATAACTGCCTTTTTACTTCCGCTGATTATGACCTTTTCTGCATTTATAATAACAACCTCTTCCCCGGCGATCAATTTTTTAGCAACCTGTGTAGCCATACGGCCTAAAACCTGATCAGTGCCATCGATCAATAACATATTACCCCACCAACTTGACTTTTTTATAATCTGGTTTAGAATCAATCAAATCTTTGTAAGAGATCGCTTTTCCTCCAGAAGAAATGATTTTCTCCTTTGCGGAAGCTGAAAAACCGAATGCTGATACAGTCAGAGCTTTAGAAATTTCACCGTATCCAAGCACTTTCCCAGGAACAACAATTATATCCCCTTCCTTAGAAACACGGTCAATTTTTTTTAGATTTACTTCAGCGTGCGTACTGGAAGATCGTAAAAGCCTTCTACTAACATCTTTCCATATATTAACCTTCAATTCATTTGAAGCATGCTTGAGATATTTAGCAAGCACTACCCTATGATCGCCAATCTTAGTCTTCATTTTTATCACACTTATCTAAAACCTTTGCATAGTTTGAATATCAACCTCATTTATAAACTTTTTGTAAGTCACAAGCTTTTCGAGAGGGAAATGTAAATGTCCATAAGCTCCAGACCCTTCTTTATACCCATGGTGGCATAGTTCAACCTGCTTTCGTTTGTATGGATAAAGGCCAATACCTCATTCTTCTTGTATAACCCAAACAGTGGTATGAAACGCTGCAACATTCTAGATGGTGTGCTTGCCCCCTTGAAAAGATCGAGGACATCAAGCAAATACAGCTTGGACCATTCCCACGCAACATTCCTTGTTTCCGGATTCTTGACAGCGTTGGCAATGATCGAAAAGAAGTCCTGCTTTTTCACTTCCCCTGAGTTCATAAAGGCAAAAGCCAAAGAAGATGCAGCTGGATCATTGATATACACCAGAGAAGACATCAATTTTATCCTATCCTCATCCCCTTTTGCAGAACGGTATTTTTCTACAATTTCTGTGAATCCCCTGACATCGCTGGTTCTTGCCTTTGCCAGCGCAACGCTGAGCCTGAGGTCAGGGTCTATTTTCTCATAATCATTGAATTTAGGAGCAATGAACTTGGCGAACTGGTTATCAAGCAATACCAGCCTTGCCATTAACAGACCTCTGAGTATTGAATCATCCTCTTTTTCTCCATCTTTCTTCACGGTCCCAAGCCTGGAAATGTGATAGTGCAAGAAATTTTTAGTCACTTTAGCAAGGTTTTTGTTGTTATGTAAGATCAAAAGCAGTTCGTCAAGCTCATTAGAAATTTCCGTCACGCACAATGGATCCGTTTCGTTTTGTAATGCTGTTACTAGAGAAAGGTATTCACCTAATTTAACATTCTTTGACATAAGCAGGGCGTAATAGTCATGAACAAGACCAAACTTATCGTAAGAAGATAGCTGATTAATGGATTTGATCAGATTATCAAATAGATCAGGGGAATATTTTACCCTGTAAAAACCGGATTGAAGATGGTTGACCTTGACAAAAGAGGGTGCCTTATCCAGAGGCAATTCCATATACTTCTTTTCCATCAATACCTTTTTTATGTTTCCATCTATGTTGATAACCATGGGTATGGCCCATATCCCTTCCTTATGCTTGCCATTCAGCATGAATCTCTTCTGTATAAACTTTAATGTGTTCCCTTCAAGCGAAACCTCTACCAGAGGATATCCTTCCCTGTTAAGCCAATCATTGACGATTCTTGAAACGGATATCCCAGAAACGGCATCCATCTCGTTCCAGAACTGGTATCCTTCTGTATTGGAATAGCTGTATTTTTTCAGGTAATTCATTATGCCCTTCTGGAATACTTCCTCACCGATATAGTAGTCGATCATCCTCAATATGTTACCACCCTTGCCGTAGCTTATCTCGTCAAAAATCTGGTCGATTTCATTGGGATTCTTAACATTGACATATATAGGATGGGTATTGTTGAGGGCATCAGTTTCCATAGGCTCCACCATTTCTGATTTGATAAAATCAGCCATGATATTCCACTCGGGATATAACCTGTCCACTGCTTTAAACGCAATATATGTGGCAAAACTCTCATTCAACCACAGATCATTCCACCACTTCATGGTTACAAGGTTACCGAACCACTGGTGCACAAGCTCATGTGCTATGACCTCAGCGCTTCTCCTCCTTGCCTGTATGCTGCTGGATTCGTCATTGAAAAGCAAAATCTCCCTGAAAGTAATGGCACCCCAATTCTCCATTGCACCCATCGCAAATTCAGGAACAGCAATAAGAACTTCTTTTTCCAGCGGGTAAGGTATTCCAAAATAATCCTCATGGCTTTTAAGAAATTTTTTTTCATATTCTAGGGACAGCCTGGTTTTGTTAACATCCCTGCCTTTAACCACAATTGTCCCTACAGAAATGTTATTGTATTTCTCTTCTAGTTTGTCAAATTCCCCTATGCCAAGGTACACAAGATATGTGGACATCAGGGGTGTTTCTTTAAAGTTAAATCTCCTTTTCTGACCCAAATCCTCTACGTTTTTGACTACCATATTGGAAATTGCTTCATATGGTTTGTTAACTGCAACCGAAATCTCAAATACTGCCTTATAGCCAGGATTATCTATGCATGGGAACATCTTTCTGGCACCGATAGCCTCGAACTGTGTAGACAGCATTGGTGGATTCTGGGATGCCCTATAAAGACCTACAAGGGATTTTGTAGGTGCTCCTGAATACAATATTTCCAATTTGGCAGAGCCATCCACAAGTGGGTTATCTATTATCAATTCTTCCTGGGGCAAATTAAATTTGAATGTAGTAGGAACCCCATTTATTTTTATCGATTTGATATCCAAATCAACTGAATTCAATATTACCGGTTCATTCTTTTTTAGCATATCCAAATCTACAATTACCTGTCCATCATATAATCCACTTGGCATTTGCAAATCCATTGAGATAGTATATTTTTTGACATTCATAGCACATCAAACCATCTATGAATTTTCCTTATTTAACGTTTTTTAACATTTTATAATATCTTGTTATTATTATAATATTGGAACTTTGTTTTCTTTATATTAATGTGTGCTTATTAATATATTTATTTTAAAAAACACCTTTAATATTCAATATTAAAATTTTTTACATTCGCTAAAAAAAAGTAAATAGCAAGTATCAAATATCTAAAAGAATTTGGAAGGCAATGGGGTGGGATTATAGAAATGATTTTTAATAAAGATACAAGGTCTTTTGAAAACAGGTTAGCAGGGGTGTTTGAATGCATCAATTGCGGGAAAACTATCATCATATTGCCGGATGATAAAAGAAATGGCTATTGCTTCGAATGCCTTGAAAAACTTAAACCTTAAACCTCAAAAGGGCAGCTATACTGCCAAGTGACTTTAACTTTTTTCCACTTTCTGTGTTATTCCTGAATATGAATAAATCAGCACCCTGCCTTTCGGCCTTGTCTATCATTTTTTCCACTTTTTCGTCGTGTATAATATCCTCCACCACAAGGAGCACAGAAACGGCATTCATATCGAGCGCTTTATCTATATCCTGAAATCCATAGCTGTACAGCCCTTCTTTCGAAATCTCTTTCATAAGGGTGTCTATGTATTCCTCCTCTTTGTAAAAATGCATATCTTTCAGTATGGAGGCAATATTCCCGCTCCTGATAACTTCATAAACCCCGCTTATGCCAGACATGGAGCTCCTGAAAACATGGCATTTCTGGCTTGTTCCGTAATCCGCTTCTTTAAGCCAGTTATAAAAAACCTCTTTGAAAAATCCAGGGCCTACAAGCGCAATTACCCTAACTCCGTGCCTTTTAATTATTTCATGAATTTTTTTAAAAAAAGAATCGTCAAAAAGATTGCTGTTATTATCCTTGGTTGAATTAGTATTTTCGACAGTGCCTATCTCACTGACTTTAAAACCGTTTACAATGGCAATTACCGCCTCTGTGCTATCTATGGATACAAATAAAACCTTTTCCTGGTTTTTTTCTTCTTCAGCATAAGACAGAATCCTGTCTATTGCCATATCCCATTTATTCTTTTCAATCTCTATTGTATCCCCTACCTCAATGGACAGTGTATGGTATTTTCCAACGTCTATGCCTTCCCTGATAATACCCTTGACCCTGAGATAGGTGTATTCACTGAATTCAAATGAATCCACCTGAATACCTAGGAAAACCCTGATACGCTCCATTTTGTCAGGGCGGAGCTTATCGGAAATGGAATCGTCCTTCCTATAGGTGTGCGCCCTTACAATATCCCCTTTCTTAAGAATCTTGTAAATGGCCCAGAGATCCTCGTCGTTATCTATCAATACCTTTAGTATTCTGTTTTTTGTGTTTTTGTACAGTACCTTCATTTTATATCTCTGACTTGTTTGACAAATCCCCTATAAAGATATTGTTTGTTTTATCCTCCATTTTCCTGTTGATCGTGATTTCCAGTAAAGCTTCTAGAGATTTGCTTATAGAGACAAGCACCCATAAAATATTGCTGATATTGACTACACATAGTGTGTCTGTTATCTTATTTATGCTCTCCTCCTGCAAGGTCTGGCATTTTTTAATGAACTGTTTTCTCTCGTTAAGTATCCGGTTTGATTTTATAACATCCCCTGTCAGAAAAGCATTTACTGTATTATCCATAATATTCAAAACGGATCTAAGGGTGTTCTGTATTCCCTCCAGGATATCCTGGTTGACCTTGTGCTTATTTTTTATTATCGTAACCAGAGAATCCCCGATGACTTCTATCTCATCCCCAACATCCTCGAGCGTTTTGGCAACAACCCTGTCCCCTGCGATATTCTTTATGGAAAACAAACCCAATTTTTTAATATCTGTAAAATCTATCGCTGTGAGCAACACCCTGACGAGCAATGTATATATCTTATCCACTTCCTCCCCCATTTTATTGATTTCATCAAGAATCGTTTCATTGCCATCAATGGCGTGTATGCATAACTCCAGCATTGATTTGATCATCAAATATTCCTTGTTTATTAAAGTATCGACATGGAATTTTTTGGGGTCGACAAAGCATTGCAGGCTTACTGTATTCGGGGTCTGTTCCAGAATCTCCATCCCCATTAACCTGCGTGCGGCGGTTCTTATATCCTCCAAAACCCTCTTCTCAAGGATGCTCTTAGATTCAACCTTTATCGTCTCATATCCTATAACATAGCACGCAATGATGGTCCTAAGTGTCAGGTTATCCTCCTTAAAGTTATCAACGTAAATCACACAAGCCTTGGCTTCAGCATCTTCTTTAACTACTCCAGGGTATAACCTGGGTATATTGTCCGGTCCAAGTTGGAAAGAAATAAGATCCCCTACAGACAATCCCATCTTTTTGGTCCAATCTTTTGGAAGAGATATTGCCAGTGTAGAATAGCCCACCTTTTGTATTTTTCTTACATCCATAAATTACTTAATACACTAATAAATACATTAATATTTCTATATATATTGCATAGTATAGTATTTATCAACAAAATAACTGCCTTATCCTAGATGGAATATTTCATTGAATATAGCATCGGCAAGCTGTTTTTTGTTTCCTTTAAATTGAATCTCCTTTCCTTTTTTAGTTATTATATAAGAAACTGAGGAGGTATCAGAAACCTCGTTAATGTTATTGGAAACCACCATATCCAGGTCAAACTCCTTTATTTTATCTCTGGCTTTAGATATCAGCACATCTCCGTTCATATCATATTCCGCTTTGAAGCCGACCAATAAACCAACATTTTTACGTAGCAAAGGCAATATTTTATCTGTATGCTTCATCCTGATCTCCAGATCACGGTCAGATGGTATTTTTCCATTGACTTTCTGGAAAGTGAAATCGGATAAAGCTGCTGGAACTATTGCAATATCCCACTTATGACCCCCTATAAGATTTTTCAGGGACTCTATCGTGGTAAAATTGTGCACATTGAAATAGTTCGGCCATTCGTGCACCATCCCCTTGCCATAAAACACATCTACAAATGCGTGTTCATAAAAAGCCTTTTTGGCTAAATAAAGACCTGTTATACCTGTAGAATGGTTCGTTATGTACCTTACATCGTCAATAGGCTCCATGCTGGAGCCAGTAACGATGAGCACTCTTTTGTTTTCAAGCCTGGGGGTAGAAACGGCTCTTATAACATGATCCAGTATGGTTTCAGCTGAAGCTAACTTGGCTTCGTTTTCCTCCATCTTTGGAAATACGAACTCAATGCCCATCTTTGATAGCCTAGCAAGGTTTTCAGATATTATCGGATTTTTAATCATATCGTTGTGCATTGCTGGTGCTATAATGATTTTTATTTTCCTCCCTATGCATACAGTTGCAAAGGAAGTGGGTGGTGTATCGTCGATCCCACAGGCTATCTTGGAAATCGTGTTGGCAGTCGAGGGTGCAATTAAATATACCACCCTGCCAGTGGGGTAGGATACATGTTCTACCATTCCTGTAAGGCTGGTAATAACGGGATTTCCAGTTGCAAATAGGAGAGAATCGGGGGTAATTATTTTTTTAGCTTCCTCGCTCATCACAGCAACAACCTCTGCTCCATACCTGATCAATTCCCTGATGATCTTTACGGATTCTACTGCAGCAATACTGCCCGTAACACCGTATATTATTTTCACTCCTTTAAGCTCTTCCCCCTTTGTACAGCGGATTGAATCCGCTGGATGTGTATATCCGCTAATTTCAAACACCCCTTTCAATTTGTTTTTCTCATCAAAATCAATGTGGTAATCATTAAAAATGCACCCAGTGCCATGACAATGGCATTGTTGATTGTATAATGCCCGAGAATCATATATACTCCCCCCACCAGAAAGGAGATTATACCGACAAGCCAGCTAGTAATAAAAGCAAGTTCTTTTTCTATTTTGAACCGCTCACCCAAAGGCAGTATTTCAAGATTGTTTTCATCATCGGTTTTTTTTGCATTTTCCTTTTTATTATGTTCAGGTTCCTTCTCTTTTAACATCTCTCTGTTTTTTTCCTGAAGTACTTTAATGGCCTTATCCAAAAGTGCGTCCATATCTGTATATGTACCGTATTTGTCAATGGTTGAAATCTCTATCTTTGCTTTCTTTTCCTTGACTTTATCTATCTCATCCTCTATCTCGCTTATCTTACCGTGCAGACGGTCCTGCAACCTCTTAAATAAAGCCTCTTCGTCCTCTTCAAGCAAGCAAAATCAACCCATTCTATATTATAGAATAATATATAAGTACATACTTAAACTTATTTTTTAATACTATGAAAAAAATGTATTTGTACGTGAAGGTAGCTTATATTGGCATCAATTACCACGGTTCCCAGATACAGAAAAATAACAAAACAGTTGAAGGAACGTTAACAGAAAAGGCCAGGGCTATAAAGCTGTTGAATGACAATGAACGCATTAGATTTTACAGCAGGACTGACAAGGGGGTATCTTCAACAGGCAACATCTTTATTGTAAATACTTATATAAAACCAGAAATATTTTTAAAAAGGCTCAACAAAGTATTGAACGATATCGTATGCTATTCCTATGCAACGAGTGAAAAAAAAGAACACGTTGTGAGCAAAAAGTATTCCTATTACCTGCCCAAAGGAGAATGCGATACACATAAGCTTATAGAAAGCGCTATGTTTTTTGTAGGAAATCATGATTTTACTTACTTCGTAAAAGGGCATAAGCACTTTCAATCAACAATAAATAGCATAAAAGTAAAGGAATACAGAGATCATTTCAATATAATTTTCATAGCTAAAAAATTTGAATGGGGTATGATAAGGAAAATCGTTAAAACCATGCAGGATTATTCAAGTGGTAGATTGGCAAAAAATGATATCTTGCAGGCACTTGAAGGCAAAAAGGATATACAGGCATCCCTAGCACCGGGAGAAAATCTGCTGCTTGAGGATATAAATCTTGGAATAAAATTCCACAAAATACCTGTACAAAACGAATACCTGGAGGAATGCATCAACAACGCCAAAAGGGATCTATTCATTTTACAGAAAATAAAAAATAAAACGTATATGGATTAAATCAGAAAGATATAATGCCAGAATCAACGGTTCAAAATAGTTCTCAGCAAAGTTAAAATAAAGCCCAATGAATATATGGAGTGTGAACGGAAGCATATACGAAAGGGAATTGAAGTTCATACTTGAAGGGGACAGGAAAGTCGTAAAGCAATACATTCTGAACCTGCCTTCAAGCACGGCAAAAGAGGTGGAACGCATCATAGACCACCCGTACTGGGTTGTAAGAGCTGCAGGGTCTTTTGGAGTGGATCTCATAGCAGTGAGGTACCAGTTAGCTTTTCCCATAGAGGTAAAAAGCTCTTCCTCAAACATCCTGCACTTTAGCAATAAAAAAAGCAAGAAGAGCAGACAGTATATGTACATGAAAGAAAAATGTGAGAAATCTGGTTTATTTGCTCTCTACGCCTTCCGTTTAAAGGGAAGGCAAAAAGAAGATCCGTGGAGGATATTCCATGTTGAAAAAAGCAATCCTACTGGAATAAGTGAAATATTGCAATATAAAATACCATCCATATCATTGAATTCTCACCACAATATGGAAATGAAATGGGAGGAGGGCATGCCCCTGAGTGAGTTTATACAACTCACTTTCCGCCTTCAGGAAAAAGATATTTCTGGTAAGCCTTTCTGAGGTTATTGTATACGACAAGTTTCTGTATTTCGTTCGTACCTTCGTATATCTCTGTGATTTTAATGTCCCTCATGTAACGCTCAAGAGGGCTGTTATTTAAGTACGCCCTTCCCCCGACCACTTGCATGGCTTTATCCACAACTTCTTTGGATTTTTCTGTGCAGAACCATTTCGCTATGCTTGAATTTACCGTCCTTTCCTTACTGTCTGCTGTATTAGCTGCCCTGGCATAAACCATGCGGGCAATGTAAATCAAGGAGTACATTTCGGAAAGATAAAAACTGATGGGTTTTATATCCGCTATTGACTGGCCAAACTGCTTTCTACTGAGTGAATATCTCATTGCGTAATCAAAGGAAGATTCTGCAATCCCCACGGCCTGTGCCGCTACCCCTATCCGGGCAATATCAAGGCCAGAAAGAGCGATCCTGGCACCTTCCCCCTCATTTCCAATCAAAGAGTTATTATCCACTTGATCAAAAACAACATCTGCGACGTAAAGGGCGTCCATTCCCATCATGCTATATCTATCAGAAACCACTGTCTTTTTTGAATCCACTATAAAAGCACTCAGATCCTTTTTGTCAGAAGAACGCGCTATCGTAATGAAATAATCCGCGTTATGTGCGTTGCTAATGAAAATTTTTTTACCGCTGATGGTATATCCCCCCTCCTTCTTTTCATAGGTGGTCTGTATTCCGTTAATATCTGAACCTGCATTTTCCTCTGTCATGGCGAAAGCAAAAATTTTATTGCCCATGGAAAGGTCAGGCAACAATCCCTTCTGCTCTTCGGAACCATATTCCTGTATGATATAAGCGCACAGGCCAGCATGGATACCGAAAGCAAGCCCAAGAGAAGGCGAATATTTGGATATAACCTTAACGAAATCTGCGAATCTTTCAAGGCTTTCATTCAATCCATTATATTCTTTCTTAACGATAACCCCCGGGAATCTCTGCTCTCCCAGTTTCTTCCAGAGATCCCTGCTTATATCCCCTTCCTTTTCAAAGCCTAATAATCGCTTATCCTGACTTTTCAAAACGCTTTCAAAATTTTCCAATAAATCGTTCATGTTTCAAATATAGTATATAAAATATAACTCTTTTACCTTCAAAATTAAGGAACAGGTCAACAATTAACAAATTTTTTATTCATAAAGGTTATACAAGTACATAGGGTGCAAGCATGTATTTGAAAAATTTATTTTTATTTGTTATAATATTCTCTCTGATGGCAGTTCCTATCAATTTCAGTAATCCTGTGCACAACACATCCAATACAGCAGCTACCAACTCTTTCAATGAAACTGCAATACCACCATTAAATATAAGGCTAGGTGGAAACAACAGTTCATATCCTAGCATTGCACAGGGCACGAACGGAACAGTTGCTGTTGCATACCAGAAAATATTGCTCAATCATTCCTACATATTTTATTCAATATCCAGAAACGAGGGGAGGAGTTTTTCAAGCGCAATGATAAACAACAGTGCAAATTCCTCGATACCGACGATAATTTATTCAAATAATATTTTTTACATTGCCTACAACGAAGAAATAAACAATTCCTATGGTTTGTACTTAACACAGTTATTCCCCAACGGAACAATAGGTAATGCAATCCTGATTGCAAAGGCCAGCAACACAGCTCAAAAAATCTGGATGGATTCTTCCCCGAACGGCACAGTTTACATTGCGTATTCAATCAATGGCTCATTGTATTTAGCTACCTACAACGGTTCGGTTTCTTATTCCCTTATAAGCACAAATGCAATTGCCAACGGTCTTGGTGTGTATGGAAATTATATCTATGTACTGGCAGAGACTGGGAATAAGGATATGAACCTGTTTGAGTACAATTTATCAAGCATAGGATGGCAGGATATAAAAATAAATGCAGGGAACATAACCGGTATGCCCTCAATGGCCATATTGCAATCCGGGAATATTTTAATAACATGGGCCGGACCTGGAGGGATCTATCTATACAACAATAGCATGTTAAACTCAACTGTAATATTCAGCTCAAGCAATTACCTCTACGAAAATCCTCATATTGCGATTTCAAAAAATGAAGCTGTGCTGACATGGGCACAGTCTACAAACGGTTCATACTGGAGTATCTACACGGCAATATCTAACAACGGTGTAAATTACAATCAACCATTGAAAACCTCCATGTATAACGATTCGGGCATAGCAACCCTGCCCCTTTCCATAGCATCATCAATCCTACCCGACGGTGCCCCTATCGTATCATGGGTAGGAGGGAATAACAACGAAACCTCTCTTTACGTAGCAAGTTTGAATTCCTTTATAAACATCACTGTGAAAAACACTGCGTGTGGATGCTTATTGCAGAACAGTGAATTAACCCTCAACGGAAGCATATATTCCCATGAATACAAAATAACCAACGGCCACGCCATAATCCCTGTAGGTCCAGGGAATGCATCTTTAAAAATATCCGCTTCCTATTTCTCCACATATTCCGGCCAGATAAAAATAAATGTCTCCTCTCTGATAAATATGGTGGTATATCTTAGCCTTGAAGTGCCAAAATACACCAATGAAACGGTAATAGTCAACCAGGTAGGCACAGGGTTCCCGATTGCAGGTGCCATTGTAAATCTATCCATCAACAACGTAATTATTTACACACAGAAAACAAACGTGCTGGGCGTAGCCTACTTCACTAACATCACACCATCAACCTATGTAATGACTGTATTCAAAAACGGGTACATGGAAAATACCAGCATAGTAAATACCTCCATTGAAAGCACAGTATACGTTTCCCTCTATACAACTACCCCTACCTATTTTGGGAAATTGTTGATTGTGGTGTACAACGCCTCTACCCATGACCCCGTACGTAATGCTATTGTATACCTCAACAGCAGTACGATCAGCTACATCGGAGCAACGAACTCATCAGGTATGCTCATGTTTAAGAACATAAAGGCAGGGGTTTATAGGATATATGTTAATGCAACAGGCTATTCCAATTACACTTCCGTTATAGGTATAAAAGCGAACATTACCAATGTTTATGATATAGGCTTGATAGAAAGTACAGGGCGAAACAGTTCAATATATTCCAATATAGGCAACGGAAATACGATATTCTCAGGCAATGCAGGAATCGTTGAAAACGCATTGCTGGCAATAATCATCGTTATCGTTGTGATCGTTTCCTCTGCTGTTGGACTGGCTTCACAATACTACAGCAAAAAAGAGAAAAAAAGCAAAAAAGAAAAGGAGCTCATAGATTACATGGATGAGTTATGATAAATCTTTATTTTTACACAATTGCTCTATACTATGTTATCAACCCTAAATTCAATATATGGTATGGCATGAAAATATATTAGTGTATAAATAAAAAATAATCAATTTTTAAAAAATAAAAAGATTCTATAGAACTTCTGTATTTTTACATGGGTAATTGGAAGATTATCTTATTAACCTATATGCATTGAACTGTACATTGCAATGAGCCGGCATATATGTAATATGTATGATAAACATGAGTATTAACTAAAATATTCACTATGCATGATTTTGCCAAACTCCATTGAATATTATTATTGCTTCGGAGTATTATTCTTTTTCTTTCTTATTACCATTGTTATTATTACAGCCGCTACTATAACTACTATTATACATTAGTGGCTTAACAGAAAAGTCAATAACTCTTAAACTCAAGTAATAATTTTATCCCAAAGCCGGTTATAAGTAAAAAAATAAATAGTAAAACAAACACTCTATAACTATTGTTACATATCGTAATTACAAAACATAAAAATACAAATAAAAAAAGGTGGGGTAATAATGTACACATCTACTTTCAGGCGCAAATCAAAAAGGAAAGGGGTTTCGGATATAGTGGGCAACATCCTTATACTATCTATAACCGTAACCCTTTTCTCCACTTTATTTTTCTGGGTAGGCACTTTGCCTACCCCTACACCTTCCATAAGCACAAACTTTTCTGCATCGTTAACATATGATAATTCCCATTCATACATTACTGCTATTTCCATAACCGATCTAGGTGGATCCCCTTTATATAACCAATCAACTGTAATATTCGTATCATATTCAAACTCGCCACAATACAACAGTGAATATTTTATCAGTTCAGGAACTACTGCAAACCCTTGGTTACCTGGCACTACATGGAAAGTTACGTTGAAAAACCAAGTTCCATTGCCAACAACAGTTACAATAAGCATAGTAGATACATCGAAAAATATCTTAGTATGGTCCAATCAATTACCTGCAATGTATGTCCCTATACCTCCCACTATTAAAGCAGAGGGAACAATTCCATCCGGGAACATAGCAATAAATTCTAAGTTCAGTGTATGGGCACAGGTATACGATCAAAATGAACCGATATCCAGTGTATATGCATATATACCCTCCATTAGCAGTACACCGATATCTATGTCTTTCAATTCAAATCTACAGGAATATGTTACCACGTCCCAATTCACTGCACCATCAACCCCTGAAACAGTTACAGCTGAAGTTGTTGCCATAAATGCAGCAAACCAGAAAAGTGTTGCATATTTTCAGATAACTTTCATTGTTCCGTTTTTAGGGCAGGCTGATATGGTGTGGGGACAGCAATCATTAGATTGGCTATGGTATTTATACGAAGGCCCGGCACTGAATGGATTATGTGGGTGGTATATATTTGATATTTACACAGGAAGTGGGGTAACTATAAGTGTAGGTGGTGCAGTAGCTGTATATGACCCAAACACTCCGTATAATGACCTAGATATATGGTTTATAATCAATTCAGAAGCTATTAATATAGGTTCAGCACCAGCGCAGAATGTACAGGTTTATATAAATGGAACGTCAACATCCTCAATAGGGTATGTTGGCAACTTCAACTACTACGATTCTTATACGGATATAGCACCATTAGGAAGAACCACCTTTACAGGAGATGTACAAATGATAGTTCCAACAACATATGGTAATGGGCAAGTATATATGACAATGGTCATAAAATACCAGACATATGGCCCCAGCGGTTCATTGCAATGGTATACAATAACAGAGTACCCATATATTTATGGATATAACATCTGTTGAAGTTATGTAACATGGTGAAAAAATGTTGAAATTCAAGGCAATTATAGGGATTTTGTTAGTATCTTTGTTATTGTTTAGCATACCAACATATGGTAAAACATCTTTTGTTGATAACAATGCCAATATCAAAGAATTGTGGAATTCGAATATGACGTTATCAAATGTTACTATTACTCCTGTAGGTAATATTTACTCTAATGGGCATATAAATTTTCTATTGGTAGATTCCTATAATTCTTATGATAAGTTATATCTTACAGATGGAGAAAATGGAACGGTTATGTGGGCAATATCCTCGTTACCATTAATACAATACGACATAGTTAACTTGTCATCCAATACAGAAGGGTTGCTTGCTCTTACTTCATCATATCTCACAATGTATTCTATTTTAAATGGACAGGTTATATGGCAAAAATCAATAAGTGGTACCCTAACAGGGTTTAAAATTGGCAACCTGACAAAGTATAATATTATTTATGCCTACACAGCAATAGGTAGTTACAGCCCTACAGGTATACTGTTATACTATAACACTACGTTTCAGGCAATAAATATTGTTAACGGAACATCTTTATGGATAAGTGGAATATTTAGAATGGGCCCTACAACCAATGGTCAAAATATTATGTTTCCCATCCCCCCAATCAGTGGATTTACAGGTGGAATCTTGATAAATTCGCTGGTTACTATAAATAAAAATGCAACATCGATCATTAGCTTAATAAATGGTTTGTCAGGGGAAACAGTGTGGACAGTCTCCAACCCTAATATAATGGGTCAATTAACATCAATATCCATAGGTAATATAACACAAAATAGTTACCAACTGGCTGCATCATCATACAACAGTTCATTCGGTGATGTTTTATTATTTAATATATCCAACGGGCAGATAATTAAATCAATAACCAATATGTATGCAGAACCCATTTTTTACCAAGAATATAATTTATTTTTTTATGAAAACTATTTTCATGAAATACCGTCTGAATGGATTCCTTCCCTGCCATTCAACAGTATGGGACTCAATAATTTATTGGTCGAATATACCAATGATTTCAACAGGTCTGCAAAAAGGTATGAACCTACAGCCATAGAAGAAATCAATATTCAATCATCAACTGTTGTATGGAAAGTACAACTACCAACAAATAACACAATAGCAGAAATGTATCCCTCCAACTACATATATCTGCCATCATACCACCAAGTTTTCGTTATAGGGCAATTAAACAATCGGCTTTACGTAATATCCAATGGTGTAATGACATCCAATATAAAATACGGCACAACTCCTCTATATTATTTTGATTTGCTAGTTAATCCTAAAATATTTACATTTAATAACACAATAGAATTGCCTAATCTATATATCAACACCAATGGATATTATATTACATTTGTAAATTCAAATAATGGTTTAACAACAAATAATATCTCTCTTACTTTCCAAAATTCTTTTACCACTACTTACATCGAACCGATTTCTATAGTAACGCCAAATAATATCCCGGCTTTTACATTTGTAGGAATAATAAACAATACCAATTATTATAGTACATTTGTAGAAGGATTAAGCATAAATGGAAAAACTATATTTACGCAATATCAAAATGGTAGTTTTCAGTACATAATGGGTACTTATTTTTACAATTCCTTTTATCCCGGGCTTAATAATGGCCAGTTGAGTGGTGGTGAAATAAGCAATTATATTATAGCAACAACCAAAGGGCTGTCTGCATGGAGTGTATATAAAAATACAATTCCTCCTTTACAAATAACCTCTCTTACGTCCAACATATATAAAGGTACCTCCCCTCTGAATATATCCTTATATGTAAACATATCTGGAGGTGTATCCCCATATACATACAACTGGAATATCAGTAACGTATTCATATTTACGCAGATACCTTACCTCAACTATACATTGTACAACGTAGGTACATACAATATATCTGTACAAATAACTGACAGTATCGGTGAAAAAGTTAGCAGTAGCATAATAACAATAACCGTTACACCTCCAGAAACAGGTAATAAAAATTATTATTATAATGTTACAGGATATGTAACATCCTCTTCTGGTATACCTTTAAATGGGGTTACAATAACCACAAATAATGGTAACCAAACAGTTACAAATAGCAGAGGAATCTTTTTCGTGGGTCTTCCCAACGGTACATGGGAAATAAAAGCACAAAAAAGTGGATATTATACAGCTATATACAATGTGACTATAAACGGTTCAGGTCAGCAAATAATCATTACTATGAAGCCATTTAATAATACTAAAACAAGTTCTACCACATCTACCACAGGGCCTTCTATAGGGGTAGGATCGATAATCTTAATCATTGTGTTATCTCTAGTTTTAGTAGTTGGTATATTCTATGTTATAAAAATATTCAAACCGAAGAGATGAATAGGCATACGTGTAAAATTAATTAACACTGCTTTTTTTAATTACAGGATTTTATCCTGATTTAAAGTAAAAATGCAAAATAATTGAAAATATTTGAAAGATGTATAAATAGGTTATTACTCTTCATATTCAAAAAATATCCATTTACGGTACAGTAAATAGAAAATAATATATATGGCTTTTGACAATATGTTCATGTAACTGAGGGTTGTGCA
>JBMFVL010000022.1:0-21910 GCA_049966015.1 Thermoplasmata archaeon
ATAGATTATATCCAAAAAAGGATTGATGAGTTAAGGGATAGGTGATTATAAAATGAATGTAGAGGAAATAATCAAAAATTTAGAAATTACTGATGATGAACTGGAGTCAGCATTAAAAAAAATAGAACATAAAAAAATAAAAGAAACTGAAATAATTACATTATACAAAGAGGCATTAGAAAAAAAAGAAGAATTGAATAAAAAAATGAAAATACCCTTTGAACTAGACAGTGAATTATCTAAATTAAGATACGAATATTTCAATCTGCTTGCTGAAGCTAAGGCTTTATCTATAAACTTAACAGGTACAATTGCAGAATCCTTTATTGAAAAAAAAATAAAAACTGAAGATGAAAAAAAAGTTATTAAATCGGATAAAAAATTAACTGAAAAGTACATATTCCATGAATGACTGTATCTCCCCGTTATATGCAAAAAACTTACTTTCCCTCCCTGTAAATTTTTTAATAATCCAAAATATAAAATAGGATTTTATTTTTTAATATGCCATTTTATCTGTTCATTGGAATCCTCAATTTCAATACCAGTATCATTTAACAGCGCCCTTATGTAATCACTTTCTTCATATTTTTTATTGTTCCTCAAGACCTTTCTATACTCTATTAATTTGTTAATCAATAAATTCAATGTATCTGTATTTTCCTTCTTATCCGGAAATATGGAAGTAATGATTCCAACATCAATCAGGAATGCCTTTATTCTTTTATATTGTTCAACGTTTCCTTTTTTCTCATCTATCTTTTTATAAACTTCGCCCATCATGGAAAATAAAGTTGAGAAAGCTTCCCTGAAAGCTAAATCATTATCTAAATTCTCAAAAAACTTTTCTATTGATATGTTTATGATGTGCTCAAGTCCTTGATCATAATCGCTATTGAAATCTATATAGTCCAATTTATTGTAAAACCTGACCAATTTTTCCAAAGCGGAATTGGCTTCGTTGAGGGCATTATAGCTAAACTCCAATGGTTTAGAATGTTCGTTGTTAAGTATGAAAAACCTTATCGTTTCTGCGTTGTATTTGCTTAGCAAATCCTTAATGGTAATAAAATTGTTTAAAGACTTAGACATTTTTTTACCTTCTACGTTTACCAGACCAACGTGTACCCAATAATTCACATATGGTTTTACTCCTGTAGTTGCTTCAGCCTGTGCTATTTCTGCTTCATGGTGTGGGAAAATAAGGTCCATTCCACCGCCGTGAATGTCATAATGTTCATGAAAATGGTGTAATGCAATAGCAGTATCCTCAATATGCCATCCTGGCCTACCAGGGCCCCATGGAGATTCCCAGAAAGGTTCCCCCTCTTTATACCCTTTCCATAAAACAAAATCTTCTGGATTTTCTTTATTGGTGTCTATTTCTACACGGGCACCCTCTTCCAAATTTTCTCTTATCTGACCGGAAAGGTTTCCAAAATCTTCAAATTTTGATACCCTGAAATAAACTGAACCGTTTGAAGGATAGGCAAATCCTTTTTTAATAAGTATCTTAATCTGTTCTTTTATTTCTTCAATATAATCTGTTGCTTTAGCATACCATGTAACAGAATTTACGTGCAATTTATCCATCATGTTCAAATATTCGGAAAAATAGGTTGAAGAAATATCCCCTACCTTTTTATTTTCATTCCTAGCTTTGTTAATTATTTTATCATCGATATCGGTTATATTCTGCAGGTAAAAAACTGAGTATCCTTTGTACATCAAGTATTTAGCCAAAGTATCGTAAAAAACATATGCTCTGGCATGACCCAAGTGAGGAGAATCATAAGGAGTAATACCACATACAAACATATATACCCTATTCCCATGCAAGGGATTAAATGGCCTTACTTTCTTGGTCAACGTATCATAAAGCCTAAGCATCAAAATTCAAACCCCCTGGACAGATCATCTACCAAATCCTCCGTGTCCTCTATCCCCGCAGAAATCCTAACAAGGGTATCGTATATTCCCCGTTTTTCCCGTTCCTCTCTGGGTATAGACGCATGGGTCATAATAGAAGGCACCTCTATTAAAGATTCTACCCCCCCCAAACTTTCTGCTATTTTAAAAATTTTAAGATTCTTTAAAAATTTGTTCAATTCATCTATCTCTCCATTCAATACAAAAGAGACAATACCGCCATACCCATACATCTGCTTTTTTACTACATCCCAATAAGGTGAGCTTGAATCCCCTGGATAATATACATGCTTGACTTTTTTGCAAGTAATAAGGTAGTTAGCTATAGCTAAACTATTTTCCATATGTGCTTCCATTCTCAAAGGCAGGGTTTTTATTCCTCTCAATGTAAGGAATGAATCAAAAGGAGATGCAACAGCTCCAGCTGCGTTTTGTAAAAATTTGATTTTAGAATGAATCTCCTCGTTGTTTGTACAAACAGCCCCACCGACAACATCGCTATGACCCCCTATATATTTGGTAGTACTATGCAAAACAACATCTGCACCATGCTTTACTGGGTTCTGGAAATAAGGGGAAGCGAAGGTGTTATCTACAACAAGCATTGCGTCATGGTCATGTGCAACATCTGCAAAAGCATGTATATCATAGATCCTTAACAATGGATTGGACGGGGTTTCTACCCATACCATTTTTGTATTTTTGTTAAATAAATTTCCTGCCTCATCAAGTGAGTTTATATAATTCACCTTAATACCCAAATTAGAAAAAACTTTTTCAAAAATTCTATATGTCCCACCATACAAATCAGAAGTAGCAATAATTTCATCCCCTTTTCTTAAAGAAAGAAGCAATGTTGTTATTGCACCCATGCCAGATGAATATGCGGTCCCGTATTTACAGTGTTCGATTTCTGCAATGGCTTTTTCAAGTGCCTTACGTGTTGGATTATCTGTACGGGAGTATTCATAACCTTTAGTAACACCAGGTGATTCCTGTGCATAGGTAGAAGTCATATATATGGGTACGTTAACAGCTCCTGTAAGAGGGTCCGGTTCGCTTCCAGAATGCACTGCCAAAGTCCTAAACTTCAAATATATCACCACCTAAATCAATATTTTTTATAAACTCTTCTCTTGTGAAAAAAATCTTTTTATCATCCCCAATAAGTATAACACCCTCATAAATCTTAAGTGAATGGTACAGAGAGCTTAGGCGATCATTGAAGGATAGCATTCCTAACGGCAGTCCCATGTAAGGCATTATAGGCCTTTCCAAATCCAGTGAATCTTCAATAACAGCTTTTAACAATGTAGATTTATGTATTGATCCTGCATTGTTGGTGCCATCAAAAACAGGCAATATGTAATGATTGTATCTGTTAAACATCTCAAGGGTTTTCTGTATATTCGTTTTTGGAGTTATTGAAAACAATTCGTCTGAATATTTATTAACATCGATAATATCCTTTATTTTCAGGTTGGCTTTGTCAAATTCATTGTCAAGAAGCCATTCCTCATTGTAGAACTTGGTTAAATACCTTTCACCACGATCAGATAAAATCGTCACAACTGTAGAGCCTTCCTTGATATGATCCCTGTATTTCATTATACCTGCAATGGCAGCTCCGCTCGATCCACCTGCGTGTAATCCTTCCATTATGGCAAGTTTCCTTGCCATTTTGAATGATTCTGTATCATTCGTTTTTATGATGTCATCTATATATTCAAAGAAAGCAACATCTGGAATCATATCCTCTCCAATACCCTCAACCTTGTATACCTTACCTTTTATTATCTGTCTAGTTCTAAAATAATGTTCAAGTATGGATCCTTCTGGATCTATACCCACTATCTTGACATGGGGTAAATGGGTTTTAAAATACTTACCACATCCACTTATCGTTCCAGCAGTACCCATTGTAATAATTAAATAATCCAGCTTTCCATCCAATTGCTCATGTATCTCAGGAGCGGTTGTTTGGTAATGTATTTCCGGATTACTGAGGTTGGAGTATTGATTAAGGTACAATGCACCGGGGATCTCTTTTTCAAGCCTTCTAGCAACACCGTAATAACTGTTAGGATCCTCATAAGGCAAACCAGTAGGGGTTACAATAACCTTTGCACCTAATGATTTCAAAAGCCTTATTTTTTCCTTGCTCATTTTGTCTGGTATTGTAAAAATTGCTTTGTAACCCTTAACAGCTGCAGCCAAGGCAACCCCTATGCCTGTGTTCCCTGATGTGGATTCAATTACTGTGCTTCCGGGCTTAATAAGCCCCCTTTTTTCAGCATCGAGTATCATTCCTATACCTACTCTATCTTTTACACTTCCACCAGGATTTAGAAATTCAAGTTTTGCGAGAACCCTAAAAGGGTAACCTTCAAAAATTTTGCTTAATTCAACGATAGGTGTATTTCCAACGAGTTCCAATATGTTTTTATGTATCGTTTTATCTAACATTTTTATCAGATATTAAAAAGCATGACGTTATAAAAAGATTTGTTAACTAGATGTTTCATTTTTTGTTATTATACAAAAAATATTGAATATCCTTATTAACAAGAAATATTTTTATTCTCATATGAAAAAAGTAGGAATGGTAGATACAACTTTTTCTAGAGTAGATATGTTAACAGAAGCAGAAGATGAACTGCATTCTATGGGCCATGGTATTGAAATAGTAAAAAGAACTGTTCCTGGAATTAAGGACCTTCCAGTAGAATGCAAAATATTGTTGGAAAAAGAAAATTGTGATATCGTTATGGCTTTTGGCATGCCGGGTAATATGCCAATTGATAAAATGTGTGCAGATGAAGCTTCAAATGGAATTATCATGGTTCAATTAATGACCAACAAGCACATTATAGAAGTTTTCGTACATGAAGACGAAGCAAAAAATGAAAAAGAGATGAAGGAATTGGCTGTCAATAGGGCAAGGGAACATGCTAGAAACGTTTATTATATGCTATTCAATCCTAGTTATTTAAGTGCAAACAAAGGAATGGGGTTAAGGCAAGGTGGAAAAGATAAAGGACCGGTGGTTTAAATATGGGGAAAATAAAAATTGGTATTGTAGCAAGTGAGTTCAACTATGATGTTACCTACATGATGGTTGAAAGAGCAAAAACACATGCTGAATTTTTGGGGGTTGAAATTAAGAATATTTTGTTGGTACCGGGTGTCTTCGATATGCCTCTAGCAGTAGCTAAATTATTAAAAGACTCCGAAATTCAAGGTGTTGTTACATTAGGTGCAGTTATTCATGGAGAAACACAGCATGATGAGTTGATAATTAACCAATCTGTGAGGAAACTGCTTGATCTTGCCGTGGATTATGGAAAACCAGTTGGATTGGGTATTACAGGTCCCGGTGAAAACAGACTGCAAGCACAGGATAGAATAGAAAATGCAAAACAAGCTGTAGAGGCAGTAGTAAAAATGGTAAAAGCATTATCATAATTAACATATTTAATTTTTATTGTAAAGTCTCTAAATCTGCACTTAAAACATTGTAAGGTGTAGTTCCAGTATAAGAATATCTTATTATCCCCTGAGAATTTATTATATATATTGTAGGAACACCAGTTACATTGTAATCTGTTAATATTGATAGTTCATTAGACGGTATCAACGAAAAAAACCAGGTATAATTATTAGAAACTTCAAAGTGGTATAGTTCGCTATAATTTACATTATCCCATGGAACCGATACCGAATAGAATGCCACTTTACTAGAATAATTTTGGTATAATTCCTTAATGATAGGTCCTTGCTCTATGCAATGAGGACACCATGGTGCAAAAAATTCTAAAAATACTGGTAAATTGTGGTTTTTAAACATGCTCAAAGATAATGTAACATTACTAGTATCAAGAAGAGAAAAATCTATTTCTGGTTTGCCAATCAATGGATTTTTGCCTGTAGTGTTAGTAGGATATGATGAATAAGAAACGCTCGGAGGCAATGGTTGCGAATAATGGTATTCTGTCCATACAAAAGAGGAAACAAGTAATGCAATTACAATAACAAAAGCAACCCTTAATAGGTTTTTCTTTAATTTTTTAGAAACTTTGCCTAAAGGATTATTACTCTTATCTACTTTTTTTTCCTCTACAGAGGTATATCTCTTTTTATGAGCCATACAAAATTACAATATTAACAATACTATATTTAGTTTTCTAGTTTTTATCTATCTCTCTGAATATTTCTTCTTTTATTTTTTCAGAATTGCCCTGTTTCATGGCATTCCAGTTGTTTCCTGTACTGTCGATTGATATGACAAGGGGACCAAAATCATTGGCATTAAAAATCCATACGGCTTCAGGCATACCCAACTCTTCAAGCCAGTATACATTTTCTACCTCTTCAAAAGAAGTTGCTGCAAGTGCACCTGCTCCACCTGTAAATGTTGCGTATACCCCCTTAATTTCCTTCAATGCCTGCGCTGTTTTGTTGCCCATGGTACCTTTTCCAACGATAATCCTCGTTTTATAATGCTCAATAAATTCCTTTTCGAATAACTCCATTCTAGCTGAAGTGGTTGGCCCTGCAGCTACGGCTTTCCATTTATGGTTTTTTTTCATAACTGGTCCACAGTGGTACAATATCATATTAGATGTGTCAAATTCCACTTTTTCTCCTTTTTCAGCCATTTTCAGCATATGTTCATGCGCTTCATCCCTTGCAGTAAATACCTTGCCTGTAACATACAGTATATCCCCTACCCTCAATTGAGTTATCTTGTCAATTTCTTCTGGTACTTTAATATGAAGTTCCATTTTAGATCACCTCTATGCTTCCCTCTGCACTTATATTAATCTCTGCTCTTCTGTCTGCCCAGCATTGAACCACAATACCAAGTGGTAAAGAAGCTGGATGGCGGGCAGCATACTCTATATGTACATCAAGTACAGATGTAACACCTCCATATCCCATTACTCCAACATTAGTTTTATTTACAAGATCTAATATTTCCAATTCTAAATCTGCAACCCTCTTTTCAGGATGCCTAGAACCTATTTTTCTAGTCAGTGATTTTTTAGCTAAAATCATAGAAAGTTCAGCCCCTCCTCCAATGCCTATCCCCAAAATGGTTGGAGGGCAAGGGTTTCCACCACACTTTATTACGTGATCAACAATAAATTTTTTAATGCCTTTTATTCCTTCCCCTGGCTTTAGCATAGCTAAAGTAGAACAATTTTCGCTACCTCCACCCTTAGGCAATAAATGTATTTTTGCTGTATCCCCTTCTATCAGATTCCAATATATATTAGGTATGTGCTCCCCCACATTAGTTTCCATGTTCTTTCCATTGAAGGGGTCAACGGCATTGGATCTTATTGGTATTTTATTAGTTGCTATAGGTACGGCCTTCAATATGGCCTTTTTTATTTCTTTTGTATATTTAAAATCAAATCCAACATCAATATAAAATGTCATTGTACCAGTATCTTGGCATATTGGCAATTTTCTTGTTTTTGCAAGTTCTACATTTTTCAATATTGAATTATATTGAGATACTGCACTAGGGTTTACTTCTTTCCCTTTAGAGGTTGCTAATACGTTCACTACATCATCAGGTAAAACAGTTTCAGCTTTTTCAATGGCAGTGATGATATCCAACACCAATTGATCTTCGTTCATAGAAAGTATATAACTTCATAACTATTTATGATTTTTTTAAAATATTTGATTTCAACAGAAATTTCTTTATATCTGATTATCAATAAATACTTCGGTAATAATAGGTGTAATTAAAATGAGGGGTTATTATACATCACTTTCATTTCTTTACTCAAGCAAAAAATTTGTGGTGAAAAGGAAGTAACGACCCCTCTTTTAATAATATCCTGTGTTGCTAACGAAGGTGGTTTAAATGAATATAGATTCAACAACAACAAAATATCTAATACATGCAAAAATATACGCAGATGGTATTATAGATAAGCCTGACGTAGTAGGTGCAGTATTTGGGCAAACTGAAGGGTTATTAGGTGATGATTTAGATTTGAGAGACCTACAAAAAAGTGGAAGAATGGGAAGGATTGAAGTAGAAATACAGTCCCAAAAAGGAAAAACAGAAGGAACTATTACAATCCCTTCTAGCTTAGATATAGTAGAAACTGCAATTTTGGCATCCTCTTTAGAAACAATCGATAGAATTGGGCCGTGCAAATCTAAAATAGAGGTAACTGGTGTAGAAGACGTAAGGCTTACAAGAAGAACCAAAATAATAGAAAAAGCAAAGATGATATTAGGAAAATTAGTAGAAGAAAATAAAAATATTAGCTCTGACCTTACTGAAGCTGTAAGATCTTCTATACAAATAGACGAAATAGTGGCATATGGTAAAGAAAAATTGCCAGCAGGTCCACACGTAGATAAAAGCGATGCAATAATCGTAGTAGAAGGAAGATCTGATGTAATAAATCTGTTAAAACATGGAATTAAAAATACAATCGCAGTAGAAGGTACCAATGTCCCAGAAACAATTAAAGAGCTCAGTAAAGAAAAAACAGTAACTGTATTTGTAGATGGTGATAGGGGTGGTGAACTAATTCTAAGAGAATTGCTTCAAGTAGCAGATATTGATTATGTAGCAAGAGCACCACGTGGTTCGGAAGTAGAAGAGCTTACCCAAAAACAGATTATGAAATGCCTTAGAAACAAAATAACACTGGACCAATATTTGGAATTATATGGGGATCCCTCTGAATCGAATAATAATGAACAACAAGGTCAAAGCCAGCAATCCAGAGAGCAATCTAATAGCAATGCACATAACGGTCTAGGCAATATGAATCATGCAAATCAATCTCAAAACATAAGTAACCAGAAAAACATGGAAAAAAAACCAATGCCGCCTAACAATTTCAACGCACAAAATGTGCATATACAAAATGTCGATGGCAATACCGCAATGCAGGTCCAACAGCCCAGCCAGCAAAGCATACAAAAGCCCCAAAATAAGGTTCAAGGTTCGGAACCAAAAAAAGTGTTATCCCCTGTAATGGAAAATTACAAAAAATCTCTGCAAGCAATTATTGGAACATATAAAGCAAGAATGTTAGACGATAACGACAATATTATCAAAGATGTGGAAGTTAAAAATTTAGTGGATATATTACTCCAGGGGGATGTATCCCCTGCAAAAATAATCCTTGATGGAGTATTGAGCCAAAGACTAATAGATGTGGCAGAGAACAAAGGCGTAAAGGTTGTAGTCGGGTTGCGTATAGGTGATATAATCCGTGTTCCAGTAAATCTTAAATTGATTACAAGAAAGGATCTTGAATTATGAAAGAAATGGATCCAATAAAAGGGTTTGATATTGATTCTCTAGAAACTACAGAGAGTGTCAAAATACCATCTGACCCATTATTGAGAATAATTGGTCAAGATGAAGCAGTAGAAGTGGCAAGAATAGCAGCATTCCAACGCAGGCATTTACTATTATTTGGCCCACCAGGTGTTGGAAAATCAATGACTGCCCAAGCTATATCTTTCCATATACCTCCTCCTGAAAAAGAAATACGTGTTGTGCATAATCCTGAAAACCCAGAAAGACCTTTTATCGAAGTGCTTACAAGATCTCAGGTAATGGCAGAGAGGGAATTCAAGCATGTAATGGATGGTGAAATCGTAAGTGTAGAAGAAATACCACCGGATATTGCAGAAAAACTAGGTTATAGATGTTCTAATTGTGGAGCTTATTCCAGTTATACCGAAATACGGTGTCCTTCATGCAACAATGTTAAAGAAGGGGCGCTTCCTAACATGCCATCTGGACCATTCAAAGATTTATTAGGTGGTTTACTTGAAGTTACTATGTCTAAATTACCAGGAACTGAATCCGTTAAATCCACCCGTGTTATAAACGGAATAGAAGAAATCGTTTCCTATGAAAGGGCAGGTGAAAACAAAGTAAAAATCCTCAATCAAAAAGCATTAGAAAAAAGAAGGGAAAATGCTAGAAAAAGACCCAGTAAAGTGTTGGTTCCTTTGGATAGAAGCACGTTTGTTATGGCTACAGGTGCAAGTGAAACTGAACTGTTGGGCGATGTTAAACATGATCCGTATGGTGGCACACCACCACTGGGCCAGCTTCCATTTGAAAGGGTAATAGCAGGTGCAATGCATGAAGCATATGAAGGCGTACTGTTTATAGATGAATTGCCACAACTAGGTCAAATGCAAAGATATCTTTTAACAGCAATGCAGGAAAAAAAATTTCCCATTGCAGGAAGGAATCCTCAAAGTGCTGGTGCAAGTGTAAGGGTAGATAATGTACCGTGTGATTTTATTTTTGTAGGTGCAGCTAATATAGAAGATATACCATATATTTTACCACCACTTAGGTCCCGTATTCTGGGCAATGGATATGAAATTTTGCTTAATACAACAATGCCTGATACTGAAACCAACAGAATAAAGCTAGTCCAGTTTATAGCACAAGAAATAAATAACGACGGCAAAATCCCGCATGCAACAAAAGAGGCTGTATTGGAAATCATAAAAGAGGCTGGTAGAAGGGCTAAATATTATGACAACAAATCCGATGCTTTAACATTGAGGTTGAGGGAGCTAGGAGGTATTATCAGGGTAGCCGGTGATCTTTCTAAAGTTAACGGAAAACCTTACATTGAAGCTAATGATGTAAAAAAGGCTATAGAAAAAGCTATACCTGTAGAAGAAGCTGTAAATAAAGCAATAATAAAAGGTAACGTTCCTGCATCCAAAATAACAAATAAGCCATATTATAATTGGAATATAACCCAATCCCCATTTGGATATGAATAATATACCAGTAAACAACAGATACATCAGCCAAATTAAGTTGTTTTCTAAAGGGATATCTCAACAAAAAAAATTGCAAAAAAGCAGTGCTTTAGTAATAGGTGCAGGTGCCCTAGGCAATGTAGTTTCTCTTTTTCTTGCAGGTGCTGGAATAGGCAAGATAGGGATCATGGACGGCGACAAAGTAGAACTCAAAAATCTTCATAGACAAATTGCTTACAAGGAATCTGATATAGGCAAGAAAAAAGCCTATGTTTTAAAAAAAGCTATAGAAAAAATCAATAGCAATGTTAATACAATAGCATATCCTTTTTTTTTATCTGATTACGATGACAACCTTTTCAGGGAATATGATGTAATAATTGATTCTACAGACAATCTAGAGTCCAAGCATCTTATAAATAGGATATGTGTGAAGTACGGCAAACCAATGGTATATGGTTCAGTGTATGGATATAAAGGCATCGTATCCACATTTATACCTAAAAAAGGAGCATGTTTAGAATGCATAGTATCCAACAAAGAATCTTTAAGTTGCAATGAAGGTATTATTGGTCCAGCCGCTTCTATTGTTGGATCCATTCAAGCACTAGAAGCAATAAAATATATAATAAAAAGCAAAGATATTTTGTACAATACATTATTGATCATAAACACAGAAAACTATTCATTCGGAAAAGTTAAAATCAAAAAAAATCCTTATTGCACAGTATGTAGCAATCAAAGAATGCAAAGCATAAGTATTAAACCCATAGAATTAAAAAAATGGATGAAAAATAACAAAGTTATATTGATCGATATAAGAGACCAAAAATCATACAAAAAAAATCATATTGAGTTTTCAATAAATATACCTCTAAAAACAATTGACAAAGTAATTGAAAACACACACGGTAAAAAAATCGTTTTATATTGTGAAAAAGGCATAGATAGTTATAATGCAGCATTGTATTTAAATAAAAAAGGTATCCTGGCTTATTCCCTAGAAGGTGGAATTGAAAGATGGATGAAATCTTAACCCCCAAATGCAGTTTGTGCGGTAAACCCTCTATAATCTATATAAATTATAGCGGAAATAATCTATGCAAAATGCATTTTATTGAATTTGTTAAAGACCGGGTAATAAAAAACATAAAGGAACAGATTGAATTGAAGCCAAATATCAAAATAGCTATAGCTGTATCTGGAGGTAAAGATTCTATGGGTATGCTAAAACTTATGAGTGATGTTTTACCTCCGATACCAGGACTTAAACTGGTAGCAGTAACAGTAGATGAGGGGATTGAAGGATATAGAAATTTATCAATACCAAAAGTGAAAAAGCTGGCGGATAGTTTAGGCATTGAGCATATGGTAATATCCTTCAGAGAAATGGGATTACCTACAATGGATGAGGTTTCAAAAAAGGATATTGAACAAACGCCATGTGCTTTTTGCGGTGTGTGGAGAAGAAAAGGAATGAATTTGTTATCCAAAAAAGTTGATGCTGATTACATTGCAGTTGGAATGAACCTTGATGATATTGCGCAAAGCATATTGATGAATTATACAAAAGGAGATATAGGACGGATGGCTAGATTAGGTCCACACAACAGAAAGCAGAAAGGTCTTGTGCCCAGAGTTTTACCTATAGTTAATATACCGGAAAAAGAAATGTACATATATTCATTAATAACAGGTATTGATTTCTATAGGTCTTCCTGTCCATATAGCAATCGTGCGATGAGGAATATTTATAGGGATATTGTAAATATGCTTGAAGATAAAATGCCAGGAACAAGACATGCAATTCTAAATACTCATAAACAGTTGTTGCCATTGATACAAGCAGAATATCCTCTAGAAAGTCTCAACAAATGCATTTATTGCGGTGAGCCCAGCACAAAAACAATATGCAAATCGTGTGAACTAGAACTCAAACTAAAAACCATTAAATAATAAAAAAGATAAACTACTAAGTAATATTACACCTTAGTAGAGGCAATTTCATGCAAAAAATAAAAACGGCTTTAACAATTTTTATAATGTTCATACTTATTTTTGGTTTGAATTCTATTTCAAGTGGAATTACATCCAATATTAAAAATACTGTAACACCTTCCCACAGTAACATCAGTAAAATTACCCAAATAAATAATTATAAAAAACATTATATGTTTCAAGTAAATAATTTTACTGGTAACGCATGGAATCCCTATAATGGAATTTATCCCTACAATATTACCAGCCCCATGCTTGCATCCAATTCTACTACTGCAGTTTTATTTGGCGGTGAAATAAACGGTACTGATGTTAATTACACATGGGTATATTATAAAGGAAGTGGGTGGGTCAATATAAGCACACAGAAAGCTCCTCCCCCTCTTATAGATGGTGCATTTGTTTATGATCCTGCTAACAATGCCTTTTATCTTTTTGGAGGTATTGAATATATCCCTAACAACAACTATTCTTTCCATATATACAATCAATTATGGGAATTTAAAAACAATGCATGGCAAAATATTACCAATATCTATACAGAACCTCCTGAAATGTTTGGAATGGCTTATACTTTTATACCAAGCGTCAACGAGTTGCTTATTATAGGGGGCTTTACGCAGAACAATAACAACAGATCCGTAATAGCACCGGATAACTATACCTTCTTATTCAATCCTTCTACTGGATGGAGCAACATAACCTCAAATACCTTTAAACAAAACATGCTGCATTATGCATATGCAGTATATGACAGTAGTTTGAATGAAGTAATCCTTTACGCATCTAACAGTGGATATACATGGGCATATTATCCTCAATCTAATGTATGGAATAATATTAGTACGTCTAACGCTCCTCCTAAACGGTTAGAGACTTCCTTTTTTATCTACAATAACGAGCTGTTAGTATATGGTGGCAGATGGAACACCACTATTTATTCAGATACATATTCATTTAGCCAAAGTTCTGGGTCATGGAAATGGCAAAACATAACAAACACAGTTAATTCACCTGGAGCTGAATATGGCATGGCATACTCCTATTACAATAATTATACCTTTATAATGAACGGATTGGGAATAAATGTAATCAATCAAATGTGGTCCTTTGATGGTAGCTGGTATCAAATGGAAGAGTATGCATTACCTCCAATGGAACATTATGCTTATGCCAGTACACCTGAAGGTGAATATTTATTTGGTGGACGTATTGGGAATGCATACTCAAACCAGATGTGGTTTTTCAGCTATTCAATCAATTTATGGAAGAACATTACCCCCAATAATTCCCCTTCTCCAAGGCAAGGTGCGCTGTTATGCTATGACAGTGCAACTAATAGCCTATATTTGTATGGAGGGTACAATGGCATATTTGATAATGACCTCTGGGAATTCTTCTTAAATAATAATACATGGTTTAACTTGAACAAGCCAAATATCGGGGTTGAATACGCAAGTGGAGCTGTATTCGAAAACAACATAATCGTTTATGGAGGAAATACATCAAACGGGATATCCAATTCAACATATGTTTTCAATTTAACCACCTATAAATGGTATTTAGAAAATTACCCAATGCCTCACCTGTACGGTTCTGCCTACGTTTATACGCATAGTGGTATACTTATAGCAGGTGGAACAGGATATAACGGTGAAAGTAGCAATGCATATCTATATGATGGAACATGGATGGTAGAAAATAATTTTACTTTGCCCAAAAATTCTTTTATGAGTGCTGCTTACAATAGTTATTACAATGAAATAATACTGTATGGAGGGCTTATAAACAATTTTACTTCAAACATTACCATAATACACAAAATTGGGGATGGATGGATGCCTGCAACGGTTTCCTCAATCACATTGAACAGCACTGTTATAGCATATAATGACATCAGCAACACAATGTTCATGCTTGGATTTATCAACGGTAAACCTTCGTTTTGGAAATGGAATGCAATAAATGCTACATTACCCGGTGTTCCAACAAACCTGAATATAATCCCTCAATACAATGGATTCAATGCGTCATGGAGTGCACCTTCTAATACAGGGGGAGGCAAGATATTGTATTATTGTGTGAACGTATCTAACCAATCTAGTTCAAACATGTTTATTTCCCGATCCAATAATATATCTATTAAAGATTTAAAATATTTATACGCAAATGTATCCATTGATGCTGTAAATGGGCTTGGAAAAGGCCCCTTCTCTGCATCAATACCGTTAACAACATATGAAGTTCCTAGCCAGCCAAGGAATGTAAAAATCAATTATTATTTAAATTATATCAAAATCTCGTGGGAAACCCCTTCAGTAAGCGGTAATTCAAATATACTCAATTATACCATATATTACAAATACAATAATTCAATATATGGATTATCAACTGGCTTGCAAAATAGCTATTTCCTTACAGATTATCCGCTAACATCGTCTTTAAATTGCTGGATTGTAGCATGGAACAGGTATGGTGAAAGCCCAGGTACAAGTTTTACGTTAAATACATACAATAGCAAAAATCCCCCAATGCCAACAAATTTTACGGTGAAAAGTGGTCTTGGCAATATATCCCTTTCATGGAATGTTTCTGCATACCAAGGCAACGTTTTAGGAATAGTAATATCGTATGGATTATTTACGTTTAATTTATCCAATAAGGCATTTACAACCTCATCAAACTATAGATTCAGCAACCTAAAAGCCAATGTAAAATATTATTTTTCAATATTTGAAGAAGGTATTTCCCTTAACAGTAGTGATACTCCTGTGAAAAGTGGAATATTGTATACTCCTCCAAATGCTCCAGACAATATAACAGGTAGTGTGAATTACACAGGAATAAATATAATATGGAATGTTAAACCAGGGTCAATAGTAAATTATTTCTTTATTTATCTAGGAACTAGTCCAAGTAATATGAATCTGGTTGCAAATGTTTCTGGAAACAACTTCACCTTTTCCTTTACAGGTTTAAAAAGTGGAACCAAATATTACATACAAATATTTTCAATCAATGCATTTGCCAAAAATGGTTCAGGAATTGTGTATTATACCACTTTAAATATACCAACCTCAAACCTCAACACACAACTGTTGTATTTCGGTATATCCGTAGGAATATTTTTGATCGCTATGGTAGTTTACCTATATGCGAATAAAATAAAAAATAAAAAAGCATGATCACCGTGAATTCCATATTGCCAATATTACCAAAGCTCCGTTTTCATTCAAGTAATTATAGTTGGAAGGTATGTATTCACTGGAGGTTATAACAAGGCTATTGCTATATGGTTTGTCCCCAAGATACACATTGGCAGATACTCCACATGAAGTTGTGTTGAATTGTATATAATACTTGAATTGGGGGTATGTAAGGTTATAAAGTGTAATGTTGATAACATATTCCAAACTATTGACAATTTTGGGGGATAAGGATTGCTTATTAACACTAGATTGGCCACATGTCAATAAATATAAAGTTAATAGCATGACGTTTTTTTCTGAAATGTCTCTCTGTACAACCACGGAACCAGTGGATGTGCTATAATAGGTGTAATTTACAGTGCTTTCCAAAAAAGTATTCAATGTTTCCTGGGAATACTGTATAGAAATATTGCTGGAATTGATGGTGGAATATGAAGTATTGTAAGACATTGCCAAAATAATTATAGCAATAATAAGTATAGGTATAAACAGCAAAAAATCATACAGAGCGGATTGCGCTTTTTTATATTTCCTGTATTTGCCATCCATATAATTCACATCCATATTGTAACTGTTAATTTAGCAAGATGAATCTCTGTTGGAGATACCCATATATCAACTGTGCTCGTAACAGTAACAATTCCGTATTTCAAGCCAAGTGTATTTTTAGGAATGGGGCTGCTGTACACAGTATGATTGTATTTTACATGATATCCGGATACATCTGTTATATTAATATAATATCCAAACATAGGGTGCAAATCATATGTAATGTTTTGCCTAGTTAAATTGCCCATGGAGTATACATTAAATATCCCTGGTTCATTTTGGTATGTTAAATTTTTATATGAACGTATTTCTTCCATAAAGGTGTAACCCTGCTGAAAAAAGTTGGTTATTGTATTTTGCTGGTTATATCGCGCTGAAGTGACAAACAAAGAAGAAAGTAACAGGGCTATGGATACAACCACTAAAAAAAGTGCAGGTATTTCTTCAAAAAAGCTTCCTACTGCCCGTTTTGGATAAACCTTATGCACTATTGATCACCCACTCAAAGTTAGTTGTGTAGAAAATATCCAGTTGTTAGAGGAAGTTGCGAAAGAATCTGCCATTGGAGTATACTGAATACCACTCCCGATACCACCCAATGGAGATACAAAGTTAGCATAGTTCCCTTCATAGAAACTAGTATCCCCATTCTTGTATGTAAAACCTACTCTATAATATGCCTGAGAAAACAGTATGGGTACCAGCATTGGGAATGTACTTATACTGGCCATTAAAGAACCTACATTGTAGGATATGTCAATCATATTATTTGTAACCCAATAAAGGAATGCCTCCAAACCATTGCTTCCCATGGGATAGAAAACATATGAATAGTTGGAATAGGGCAATATAGTAGATACCTGAATACCAAGTATGCTGGTCATATCTGGATTGGACATTTGAACTAAATCATATAAATACCCCACGAACTCCCTCAAGAAGTATGAGTAACTTGTGTAATTAATGTTTGAAGTGGAAGGCAACTGGTTTGTTGCATTGGTGAGAGCCTGCGATACACTTGGTAAATTACTACTAGAAGAAGTAGATATCTCAACGCCACCTTTCAAGGAAGGAATCTTGGTACCGTAATATGGAAGGTAAATATTAGAAAAGCTCTGAAGGTAATTATTCCATTTACCAATAGGCGAAGTTGTAAAAGTAAGGCTGTACGTCGAGTCAAAATAGGACAGTTGAATATTATCATTGAATGAAGGCTGTACGTTGGGGTTTATGGTTTCGCTAACTGACAAATACCTGTTACTGGTATCGTAAAGGTATGTAAAAGCTGGATATTGCTTGCTAAAATCTATATTGTAATAAGTCATGTTTCCACTACCCTGCTGTTGATTGTAATGATAATTCAAAATATACCCCCCACTATTGGTAATCAAAGTAGCATTGTAACCGAAAAATCCAGAATTATCCCCCATTGTTAAAGTAGTCGATATCCCTATATTGTTAACCCTCCCGCTGATAGTATTCATCAAACTCTGAATATTGCTTGTATATGAACTTCCAAAGTTTTGGCTTAAAGTATTGTTAGTTGACTGGTATGCAGTAGAAAGATTTTCTGTGAGATTGGCAGATTCTTCTGTATTAACATCTCCGTAATTAACTATGTAATGCGTGGTAATAGCATCAAGCCTCTGTACTATATGTGCAGAATCATACATGGATTGTATAACCTGATTCAGTGGAACACTTATAAAATTGTTAACTGCCAATGTTATAAAGTCTGGTGCACTGCTATGGTCCTTGCCCATAATTCCAAAATATTTTCTAGTCATGACAATCGATGGATCACTCGATGCTCCGTTCCAGCCTGTCTGCAAAGGCCATCCACTAAATACTGTTACAGGAAACGCTAAACTTATTGGATAGGTGTGGTTATAATTGGTATGGTGCAACGATCCATCAGCTCCCAAAACATAACTTAGGGTGGATACATTGCTATCTATAGTGCCAGTAACATTAACATTCCATGTGGTGACGAAAGGAGAAATTCCCATGTTTGAAGTTGTATCCTGGGCATCTACAAGGTGCAATGTAATCGAAGGGTCAACAAGAACGGTATTGAGACTATCGTCCATGTATTTTACTAGTTCGGTTTCATTGAAAATCTGACCTGTATCTGTTGCAAGGTTTCTATTGCCTTTCCAATATATGTATGTCCTGTTTAATGAAACGTAAGGTTTTGTTACTATATTAGAAAGATTGGAATTGGCATTTATGTAATTAACGGTGTTTTGCATAATCTGGGCTTCCCATCCATTTGGCTGGGCAAGGCTAACCACATCACCAGTATTACTACCCGATGTACCTATAATCGGTGCACCTATATATTGAGCCACAAAACCCTGGAATCCATTTCCATTGAACTGTCCATTATCTGTCTGGGTATTCATATTGCTATCCATTGTAGAAGTTATTATGCTAGTAATACCAGGACTGCCTACAATACCTTCTATTTGACCATAGAATAGAGGTTCATAATAATTCCATAAAGCCTCTTCTGTTCCGTATTGTGCAGAAGCCTCCATTTCTGCAATCAATGCTGGATCTGGTTGATAACATGGTCCTGATAAACCATTCCAGTATTGATCATAGGATACACCATCAAACGAACCTCCTGGAGAATGAGTCCATGTGTATATCCTGTAAATAATATCCCTCATCATATCCTGTGGGAAATTGAACCATCCATTCGGATTAACTCCCTGAGATTGCTGGGTTGTTTTGGCAAATCCATATTCAAAATTTACAGGTTGTATGGCACCTTCGTATAAATTGACAATAACCTGATACCATAGCCTAACTGATTGCTGTGCAGCATACCATATAAAATTATTGTTGTTTAAATGGTATGCACCGTTAACCCACCAATCAAGCCTTGTATTGTAATTCTGCGCATCATTCCAGAAAGTAGATAGGGCCTGATCCATAGCACTACCAGAGCCCAAAAATTCCGCGCTTCCGTTAGTTAATGGAGAAAACCACGGATTAGATGGTGCGAGTTGAGAATTAGAAAGTGGAAACGAACTTGTACCAACCTGAGACATTTCATATGCAATATAGTCCAACAAACCTTTGTCTGCAGTATCTGAAACCGTTGGTGATCTTGCATTGGTCCCATTTTTAAGAAGGTAAAGTATTTTCTCTAGTGTTTCCTTATATGGCACAGAAGAACCTGCTGAAAATTCCTGAATTAGTGACTTGTCAACTAAATAATAATGATATGTTCTTTGCCCAACGTTTGAAAATGAATCAGAGGTAACCAAAGTAAATGGGTCTGGTAAGAAATTGGGGTTGTTAGAATTTCCCAAAAGGAGGTTTATCGTATCAGCAACATCATTTCGTGAAAGTGTCCAGGTAAATCCAGACGGCACAACAGTGTATTCTCCTGTAAAAGCTACTGGTACAGGTGGATCGCTACATTCATCAGTCGTAACACCACTTTCAGTTACAATTAGTGCAGGTATATTTATTGTTAAAGTTTGTCCTGGTATCGAGCTTGCTAGGTTGAGCCATTGCTCATAATCCAGCATCCATTTGTGCAACATGCCCATCGCCCACTGTTCACTCTGCTGCCAGAATAAATTCCAATTTACAATGGGTTCTTGCAGTACCGGATCAACAAGTGCCTGTGCCCAGAACAAATACAACAGATCATAAAGGAAACGATCAGCAAAAGAATATATACTCTGACCCAAGACCTTGCCTACATCAAACGTTGGGGTGGTTTGCTGATTCTGGATCAACAAATATATATCTGCAGGGTCAACAGTACCATTGTTGATATATTGTGATATCAATTGCTGGAGATATGGTATGCTAATTGAAGAAACAAAATTGTCCACGGCACTAGGGTCATAAGCACGAAAATACCTCATGCTTGCCAGTAAAATCGCTATATTGGTGGCATTCTGGACATCTGTTTGAGTAATAATTGACGACACACCTGGCATGTTAGTATCATATCCCCCACCACCGTACCCCTCCAGTACACGGATCTGTGCTATAGTGGTTAATATGTATTGCGTTAATCTAGATATCTCTGAATTGCTTCCCTCTGCATTCCTTGCAAGGTTATCTGTGCTTGAACGCAAAAGACCTAATGGAGACATAAGCACTTTTGTAAAAGTGAACTCTTTTTGGACGGTAACTGCTGTGTGCACATCCTGTATAGTAAAGTAAATATTCCCCACAACTGCTGGATATGGGGTAGAATACACATTCTGTAGTGAAGAAAGGGTAGGAGAATACAGCTCAGAAGGAGGGGATACCGAAAAACCATTCCCATTTATTGTATTTAAGGAAGGCCCCTGAGAAACAGCAATATATGGATCAAAGGTTACATAAATAGAAAAAGAATTTATTGAAACATTATAAGTTCCTATATACTCCGGAAAATTGGTGCTTACATAATTGGAAAAATCCTTATAAACCTGGGAACTCAGCTGATTCAAAGGTGGATTGACAAGGTTGCTATCTGTATTAACATGATCCATTAAAATGAAATATGCTTCGTTTGCGATCTGGTTTTCCACATTAAGTATAGTATTGTCTGTTTGTGTAGGTAAATTTACCGCTGTATTGGTGTATGAATAATTGTTAAGGGTTCCTACGTAAATGGAGAATAACATAAGAAAGGCAACAAAAACTGCAGCAGCAAAAGCATATGGCACACGCCCTTTTTTATTTAATTTTCTCATTTATCACACCTCCACCATTATCTGGGTTTGATACTGGGATGTAATTATCCCGTTATTATAATTAGCTGTAACAAGAATAATCCCATTCTGTGTGTTGGCAGCCAAATAACCCGTCAATGTAACTGTGTTAGTACCAGAAGTAGTCGTTATTGAAGGAGGTGTAACACTATAAACTCCTTCAATACCTGTAAAAGTTACAATAACTCCTGTAAGTTTTGTCCCTCCTTTGCCATATACTGATACAGTCAAGGCTTGGTTTGCTATAAATTCATACGCCCCATCAGATGTTTGTGAAAATTGGGCATTTGATTTTGTCAGTGTAGTATAAGATAAACTGATTGAAGCGATAGTATCTGTCTTAACTGCAGAAAGCCAAACTCCAACGATACCCAAAACTACGCCTGTTACCACTACCAATATTAAAAAATATAACGGAAGACCCTCAAGGGCACCACTCAAAGTCCTTTTATTATTATATTCTCTAAATTTCATTCTAGATAACCCTCTACATTATAAAGTTATAACCTTCATTATATATATGTTGCATGGTAATAACCACTTCTATTAAAACCTTAATTCCTCAATTTTTAGGTAATACGTTCAATTTTAATTTTGTTTCCAAGTCTTCTACTTTCTTCGGTATCTCACCATACATTATCCTCCCATCTCCATATTTTATCGCATATACCTTCGATAAATACAGTAAAAGCTCATTTACTGATATCTTGC
>JBMFVL010000023.1:0-5283 GCA_049966015.1 Thermoplasmata archaeon
GATTATTAATGTTACGCTTTCATCCCCTTGCCAAGTCAAGGGGTATTCCCACTCATGTTAGATAAAAAAGTTTATTGCATATCCCAAATCACTACATGTTAATATAACAAAAAAGTTATTAGATAGTACCACCATATTTAATCATATTTATTATGTTAGGGGATTTAATATGAGTGATAATTCATCTGACCAAAAGAATGTAAAAAATGAAATCGATGACCTCAAGGCACTGGAAGAGGAACTTGATAATATCGCCAGTCACTGCCCGAGATGCGGTGAATTACTTGTAGATAACGGTACCCGCTGCCCGAAATGTGGATGGGAATCCTCAATCCCATTGGATGAGCTCAATTTAAAAATAAACAAACTTGCAGAAGAAATGGGTATATCCAAAGTAGAAGCAGAAAAACTACTCAAACAGACAACAAAGAAAGAAAAAAAGGTGGTTGGCAATCCTCAAAAGAAAGGAAAAATTATTGTCCAACCAAAAAATCTTATAGAATATAGATGTGAAAAATGTGGTAGTGTTGTAGGCAAAGATGATAAAGTCTGTCCCGTATGCCATACTGTATTTTCTGATACCTCTTAATAATCCGGTGATCCATTGAAGGTTCTCCAGGTAACGCCATATTATTATCCTCATATAGGTGGTGTTGAAAGTCATGTAAAAGGATTGTCTAAAGGTTTATCTAAAAGGAATATAGAAGTTGCTGTACTGACGTCGAGAGATAGAAAAAATTTGCCAGAATACGAAGTAATTGATAATATTGCTGTTTACAGAGCATTTACACCTTTAAATTTATTCAACACACCAATCCCTCTAGGATTGGACAGGTATATAAAAAAAATTAAACCTGATATTATGCATTTGCACATGCCTCCCCCTGTAACCTCTTTTATGGCAATACTAGCAAGCAAAAAATATTCCATTCCTGCATGCATAACTTACCATGCAGACCTAGACCTATCCCATATAATCGGTGGAAAATACATTGTGAAATTTTATCAGATTACATTAGCTAATTACACAGTAAAAAACGCCAAAAAGATTATTGTACATACTAGAAGTTACCAGCAAACATCCTCTCTAATATGGCATGTACAACCAGATATAATTCCATCTGCTGTAGATTATATTAAATTCAACCCAGATATAGATGGAAGTGTAATCAGGGGAAAACTTAGAATAAACGATAAAAAAGTAATCTTGTTTGTAGGTAGATTGGTTCCACATAAAAACGTAGATTTTCTAATTAATGCTATGTCTAGGTTGCCCAAGGAATACTTTTTATTGATTGTAGGTAACGGCCCAATGTTGAATAAATTGAAAAATCTTGCCGTTTTTTATAATGTAAATAACCGCGTTAATTTTATAACAAATGTTTCTGACGACGAATTGCCATATTATTACGCTGCCTCTGATGTATTTGTTTTACCTTCTCTGTCAAGGTTAGAAGCCTTTGGAATGGCTACATTAGAAGCAATGGCTAGCGGGAAAGTTGTCATCGTTTCAGACATCCCTGGTGTAAGGGAGATTGTTGTGAATGGTCAGAATGGCTTTTTATTTAATCCCATGATAGAAACAGACATCAACGAAAAAATTGAATATGTATTTAAAAACGAAGCTTTAATGAAAAAAATACGGCAAAATGCAAGAAACACTGTAATTTCCAATTTTAACTGGGATGTAGTGGTGGATAAAATAATAGGGGTATACAACAACATTTTAAGTTTATAGTTTATATGTTACAGGATGTCCATTAATTCTCTATGCTATTCATGCCATGTTTTGCTTTCAGCATTATCTTTTTTACATCAGATACCATTTCTGTTATACCTACCTTTTTAAATATATCCAAGCATACACTGAGAGTTTCCTCAATGTGTTCATATCTTTTCATATTGATCAGCATTATGGATTCGTCAAGCAATGCATATGCAAACATTAACGAATCTCCCATTTTGCTGAATACCTCTACAGAATGATGAAAATATTCATAGGCTTTCTTATACATTTCCTTTTTATAGTAATAATGTCCCTTTCCCAGATACCCTATTCCTACATAATAATTTAAATTGTTTTTTTCCGCTATTTTGATTAATTGTGAGAATATTTTATTTGCCTTTTCTTTACGGTTGCTTAATTCCATGATCCTTCCTTTCTCGTAAAGTGCATTGATATAAATGTGTACATCATTATATTTCTTTGAATATAAAAGGCATTTATCATACATATACAGTGCTTTTTTGTTATTATTAAGCAAAGTATACATAATCCCATTTGCAAAATAATATTTATGTAAAGCAATCATTCTGTTTTGTTTATTGATAAGTGATTTCATCAATTTTAAATATTTTTGTACTGCCTGTATGTTGTTTAAATGTTCATATAAACGGACTATCTGGAAATATATGTTAATAGAATCTATCTGTTTATCTGGACTCTTTTTATACATGGTTATTGATTTTTTCAGGTAATTTATCGCTTTTCTATAATCCCCTTCGTTCTTGAGCACCAACCCCATATAGTAATACAGAACATATTTATTCTGGATATTTTTATCCAATGCCTCATTGATTATTTTATGGAATTCAATACCATAACCATTGTTTATTATAATATCCCCGCAATATACAGTCTTATCTACAAACGAGTTTAGTTCGTTTGTTAATATATACAGTTTCAGAAGTTCAATACTTGATTGAACGCTCTTTTCTGTTTCAAAATATGTTAACAATTTTTTGGCTATAGGTGCAATTTCCTCTTTAGGTACGTTTTTTATTATAAACTCTTGAAGATATTTTTGCAATAAAACAGTTCCGTTCTGATACCTTTTTATATAATTTTTTGATACTAATCTCTGGAGGGCTTTATCGTTAAAATTCTGTCTTATCCATTCTTCTTTAATAGGGTATTCTAGAGCAGATAATGCGTATAATATCTGTTTTTCATCTATTGTTAGCATATTCAATATTTCCTTTAAGTTAGCATCCAATGTTCCATCAATGTATTTTAAAACAAGGAGAGGAATTCCATTTGTTTTGTTATAGATATTTTCTATATTAGTAACATTCCCTCTCTTTTTTGAAACCAACTCCATAACGTTTACCATTCTAAGACCCTGCAAATTCAATTTAGTACATCCCGGAAATTTTAAAAGTGTACTCTCTTCCTCTCTTGAAATTATAATCCATTTTATTTTTTTGTTTGTGATATTGCATTCTTTTATTGTATATTCTATAAATCTCTTTATATTATCACTAAAAAGGTGATAATCATCAATAACTATTGTAACCTCTTTAGATTGTAAAATTTTTGAAACAAATAATGAATGTTCTATAAATGTATCCTTAGAAATATGTGCTGAATATTCCTTATATGACGAATAATATTCTATTCCTGCTTTAAATATTATCGATAGTACAAATGATTTATATGAACTCATTTTATCTCCGTTTATATATAGATATTTTATATTGTTAATACCAAGAAAATGTTGTACCAAGGTTGTTTTTCCAACACCTTCTACACCGTTAACCAATAAAATATTTTCATTACTGTTCATAAACTGTGTTATTGTGTTTAATTCACTTATCCTACCCACAAATATATCTATTACCGGTAAAGGAATATCCATGGAATTATTCTCTGCATCATAAGGGGACACATGTTTTCTCACATCAAAAATATCGTACTGTAGTAATAAATAAATTTTAGTCAATGGCATTTTTACTTTCATACTATAATACAATTTCTCAATGGTTGTCCTTATAATAGTACTGTCGTGGTTCACTACATAAATTTTATATTTTTTAATTTTTTCGAGTACGGTTATAGCCCGTTTGTATCCAGATTTGGTGAGTGTATACCCGTGTACCCTCTTTTTTTGGTTGGTGCTATACCTGACCAGCTTATTGTATCTGGTAACATATTTAAATCTGTAAAGTAAATGCATCTGTTTCGAAATGGTACTTTTACTAAATGAAAAACCTGTTTTAACGGATATATCGAAGTAGGTATGTACATATTCCTTTTTTTTGTCTCCTATTTCATATAGATATGCTAAAAATAAATCAGATGACAATTTATTCATAAAATCATTTATCCTAGTTTATATTTATTATTATAAATTATTTGTAATTTTACTTTTTAAAAGTTCAAGCTGTTCCATTTTTTTCTTTATCTCTTTTTCTTTATCATTTAAATCCAACTCTTTATGCATAACAATGCTTTCCCGTTTAATCACTTCATTTTCACGTGCATCTATATTTTGTTCCTTTATTTTTAATTCTTCCTGGGCTTTTTTCAATTCCTCAATTTTAGAGGATAATTCATCATATTTTTGTTTTAACTCCAATTCTTTCTTGTTAAATATCTCTGCTATGTGCTCCTCCACACTGTGTTCTTTATTAGACATATCTTGAATTACCTCATTGATTTTGCTCCATACATCCTTAATTTCGCCCTTGTCCCTGACAAAGATTTCTTCTTCCTTTTTTATCAACTCTTCCCTTTCCTGTATGGCTATTTCCCTCTCCATCAAAGCATTTTTTAGCAGGTTTAATTCATTTTCCTTCTCTTTTATTATTCTCTCCTTTTCATCATATAAATCTTTAAGCCTTTTTTCATCATCTTCGATTTGCTTTTTTCTCAAGTTTAATTCATTTTCTAACAATTCATAATTTTTTTTACTTTTAAACTCTCCATATCTCATTAATGCAACAGCACCCTGCTTCATTTCTGTTATTACTTCGTTCAATTCCTTAAACTTTTTTTCCATCTCACTTTTATTGTCTAATTCGCTTTTTACCTGGCCTTTTAGTATTAAAAGATTGCTTTCCACTATTTTCAGTTCCTCTTTCTTCAGTTCTATTACTTTATTAATCTTTTCAAGTTCTTTTTGAAGGGAATTCACACTGTAATTAAGTTCATCCCTTTTTTTATTTAATTTTATAATTTGATCATTAATCTCATTAAACTCATTTTGTAGTTTCTCATTTTCTATATGTTTAACCTTCTCTGCATCCTTAATATCCTCCAATACTTTATTTTTTATATTAATCTCATTTTCTATGGTAGATAACTCATCATTTTTTTCTTTTATTTTTTTATCTATGTCTAGAAGTTGATTTTCCTGGTCTTTTATGGAATTGCTCAGTTTTTCAGCCTTTTCCAGGTCCTTGCTTACAATATCTAACTTTGAACTTTTATCGTTTAGCTCATCGTTAAGCCTGTCTAGTTTCTCCCTAGAATCATCGATTGTCTTTTTCAACTGTTCCAAA